>JAKSLO010000066.1 GCA_024401185.1 Bacteroidaceae bacterium
CCAAAATACCCATTTTCTTCGGGATGAATACCTACGGGTTAATAACGGGTTAATATCGGGAATGTATCGGGATGATATCGGGAAGACTATAGGCAGAGAAAAAAGAGGACAAAAGCACGAGAGGGGCAAAAAACATTTCATAACCGAGATTTGGTAGTTATCATTTTTTGCATTACCTTTGCACAAAACTTAAAACAACGATTTAACAAATGAAAAAAAGCATCCTCATAGCCATAGCAGCCGGAATGACTTCTTTGGCAACAATGGCACAGAAGCCTTGCAGCATTCAAGGCACGCTGACCGACGACGTCAAGGCAAACAAAGTGTATATCTTCCTGAGCGACAACGACCTGGTGTTTGACTCCAACAACATCGACTCTGTCGAGGTCAAAAAGGGAAAGTTCAGCTACACCAGCAAGTTTAAGGATGTGCGACGTGCACTCATCATACCTGTTCTGGACGGTGGTAAGAGCGTAAGCATGAACCAGACGCAACTGCTCATGGTGCCTGGCGAGAGTGCCCAAGTGGAGATACGTCAGAAGGGGGCAACCATCGGTGGTTCTACCTTCTACAAGCAATGGGGCGGAGCATACAACTCCATCAACGAGGCTACCGAGAAAGTACAGGCGTTTGTGACGAAGGCCAACCAAGAGGCACAAGGCAAGAGTCAGCAGGAGGTTGATGCCTTACGAGACAGACTCAACCAAATGCTGAAAGAGCGGGAGGAGGCTATTACCAGCTATGGCGAGAAACACATGTCGGAAGAGGGTTGCGTGGTATATTATGCCATGCAGGTGGGACCGGCAGCAAAATACTACGACCTGATGACCGAGGAGGTCAAGAAAGGCCGTCTGGGAAAACTCATCAAGACGCTTGCCGACGAAGAGAAGGCCAGAGAAGAAGCACGTGCCAAGGAAGAGGCCAAAGCACAAGGAGCCGTGGAGAATACCGCCGAGGGCAAGAAGTTTGTTGACTTTGAGGCCGAATACGAAGGCAAGGTGCAGAAGCTGAGCGACTATGTGGGAAAGGGCAAGTATGTGCTCGTGGACTTCTGGGCAAGCTGGTGCGGACCCTGCAAGGCTGAGATTCCCAACCTTATCGAGGCATACAACAAGTACAAGGGCGACAAATTCACGGTGCTGGGTGTGGCCACATGGGACAAGCCTAAGGACACGCTCAAGTCGATAGAGCAACTCGGCATACCCTACCCCCAGATTATGAATGCCCAGGAGGCAGGAAGCAATGCATACGGCATATTAGGCATTCCGCAGATCATCCTCTTTGGTCCTGATGGCACCATCCTGAAGCGCAATCTTCGTGGACAGATGATAGAAAAGACGCTCTCAGAGCTGTTAGGCAATTGAAGTTTCAGCCACCCAAAGGGTGGGAAACTTTAGCTACTTATTTGCCGAGAATCTTCTTGCCATTTGAGATGTACAATCCCTTGGGAGAAGGACTCTGCACACGACGTCCCTGAAGGTCGTAGAGCACGGACGAAGCTGGAGAGGTTGTCAGCTGGTCGGTAATATCGATGACGGGAGTAACACCGTCTGCACTCAGACACATCTTTGTGATGGTCATGGAACTTGTGCCAAACGAGAATCCTATCATGTAGATCTTGGAAAGGTCAACCTGCTCTTTCTTGCTGTTGGTCAGCGTGCGAAGGTCGATAACGTGCGACTTGTCGGTGGACAGAGACTTGCCGAAATGAGAACCCAGGAAGTCATCAACGTTATAGACGAAAAGACGTGAGTTTGAACTTGGCTTAATCTTGAAGTCAATCATCAGGTAAGGATAGTCGGTAAGGTCCAATCCACGCTGGAACACCCAACCAGAGAATCCATCCGCCCCTGACGACTTGATGGTAGTAGAGGACGCACCGCTGGTTACCGTTCCCGTCTTGTAGAGCGAGGGACGGAACACCGAGGTAGAGAAGTCGAAGAGCACGATGTTGACAGGGAAGGTCAAGGAAATCTGTTTGCCCTGCTTGTTGGTGAGGGTAGCCTTGATCTGCGTATCACCCAGTTCCTGTCCTGTGGAAAGGGTGGTGTTTGAGAGGCTCAGCAATTCGGGATTGTCCAACTCATACTGACAGGCGCAGGTTACGTCGTGCTCTACCCCATCAGCATCGGTGCAATATACGTGCAACTTACGGTCGGAGGCAGGGAGCATCGTTACCTTGTCGCCAGGCACGCGAAGCGACACGATGTCGTAGTCCACCTCCTTCTGGTATGACTCCAGGTACTTGAGCATGTGCTGGGCATATCTGCGACCGATGATGCGATAGCCTTCTGAATCGAAATGATACTGGTCGCCAGCCTTGCACCCCTCGCTCGATGCCACGAAACAGTTGGGCACGGCATTCTTGAGCTTGTTGACGGCAGGGATGTGGTTGGCACACACGCCACCATATTCAGCACGTACCATCTCACCGGCAATCAGAGGCACCTCGGTAGCCTGCAACCCCAGTTCGTCGAGCATACGGCTATAGACGCGGTGCACATACTGCCCCCACTTCTCGTCGCCCATGTTGGTTTCGCCCTGATGGATGAGTATGCCCTTGATAACGCCCTGCTGTTGTGCCTTCTTGGCCAGATCCACCAGTCGGCGGAAGGGATTGTTGCCATAGGCGCTGGCTGCGCTGGTCATGTACGAGGGTTGTCCCACGATGTAGGTCTTGCACACATCCTCGTCGAACATCTCGATGCTGCAGCCATCCACCGCCACATTGATGACACCCACGCTGATGCTATCGGGCAGGTTGGCCACCAGTTCACGACCGAAATAGTCGGCAGGGCATAATCACGTCTCAGGACGGCACAAGGGTGGAACAGCCGTGTACCACTCCCCCATCTTTCTGTCCATCTTGGGGAAGTCAACGGCAGCCATCATCTTGAATCGCTCAGGCACTCCGGCAAGGTCCTGAGCCTCTATCTTGCCTTTGCCCTGCATGTTGCTCTGACCAAAGCAAAGATAGATGTGGAAGTTTGGATCAACACTATTCATATCACTTTCATTCTGTGCCCATCCTGCCAGGCAAGAAAGCCACAGCAGCATCAGACCAATTCTTCTTTTTAACATAGTTATTTTGTTTTTCTTTTGGTTAAGGATTTCAAGTCACTACTTTCACCCGACCAACGCACGACTTTCCCCCACAATTCTCCACGGATTTGTGTAGGAACCTCGGAGGAACCTCGGGAGAAACTCGTAACCTTGCGACATCACTACTTCTTGTTAATATAGAGTTCCTGAGCATCGGCAGTTGAAATCTGACGCTTGCCAAGGAATGCTACGAGAAAAGCATCAGGGAAGGAGTTACGCATCTTCTGCAGCATCTTTCGAGCCTCGGGATAGTCGCTTGTGTTACCGTACAGATACTTGTATTTGTACTTACCGTCCAGTTCCACGATTTTGATGTTTCTCCATCCCTTGAAGCGAGGATCCGTCAGCTTGACTTTCTTGTCCGAAGCATAAATCTGAATACTGAAACTGAGTTCCTCACTATCGAGTTCTGGCTCAAGCGTGGGGTCGAGCACCACAGCAGCCTCTGCCTTGGCGTTTTCTGCAGCCAAGGCGGCCTGCTCTGCCTCAGAGACAGGCTTTGCGGCATTGGCATTTGACTTGCTGTCCTTTCCAGTAGAAGCCTGTGCAAGTTGCTTGTCGTCACCCCCCTTAGCCACAGGAATCACGCCCGATGAGCGTCCACCCGTACGGCGCATCTCTGCCAGCGTACGCTTCTCGCGACCGCCGTCAATGGTCTCTTTGTAATCTCTCAGTCCTCGGTAGATACATTGAGCTATCTCCTCTTGTCCTTTCTTGCTGGTCATATACTCCTGCTCGCTGGGCGTAGTGATAAAGCCAATCTCGGTAAGGATGCTGGGCATACGGGTATGCAGAATGACGTAATAGCGCTCGCGCTTTACGCCACGACTGATGGGACGGCCCACAAGTCCGTAGTATTTTTGCATTTCCCATGCCAGCAGCTCGCTCTTCTGGATGTACTGCTTTCGAGCATTCTCCAGCCCCTTGTTATTGGTGGCTCCCACCGGACCGTAGAAAGTCTCAGTACCTCGCACATTGGTGTACTCGGGAACCGAATTGACATGGATGCTGAGAAACAGGCTTGCATCAGCACTATTGGCAATCTCGCAACGCTGGCTGAGCGAGAGGTACTTGTCGCGCTCACGCGTCATCACCACCTTCACGTTGGGTATGTTGGCACGAACCAGTTCGGCCACACGCTTAGCCACGCTCAGCGTAATGTCCTTTTCCTTGGCTTTCGTTCCTTCGCATCCCACATCGTTGCCACCATGACCGGCATCAATCACCCATACCTGACGCTTGGCCTTGGCCATTGAGCACAATGGGAAAAGCAACAATATGAGAAAAAGTATGTATGCTTTGTTTTTCATTTCAACTGCAAAAATACACATTTTTTTATATAAAAAATAATAAATGACCACTTTATGCGCAAAATATCGCACATTTACAATAATATATTGCCAAATAATGTCAATATATCGCAAAATGGTTGTATATTTGCACTATGAGTGATGGAAATTTCAACAGAAGCTTGCTTCCCCACACGCCATACGCCAGTGGGATGAAAGCCGGACAACAGATTACAAAGATGAAGGCCGTAGAGGCCTATCGTAGTGCGTTGAAGCGTCTCTGCCCCCAGCTCACCGACGAGGAGGTGAAAGTTGAGGTGGAGAGGTTTGAACATGAAATAGCAACGAAGAATTAAAATATTTTCACAATACATGGCAACAGTTGACGACAAGAAAATCATCTTCTCGATGGTCGGCGTGAGCAAGACCATCCAACAGAATCAGAAACAAGTACTCAAGAACATCTACCTTAGCTTCTTCTACGGAGCCAAGATCGGTATCATCGGTCTTAATGGTGCGGGTAAGTCCACCTTGATGAAGATCATCGCCGGCCTGGATCAGAACTACCAGGGCAACGTGGTATTCTCGCCCGGCTACAGCGTGGGATACCTGCCCCAGGAACCTCAGCTGGACGATGACAAGACGGTCATAGACACCGTGAAGGAGGGTGTGCAGAACATCGTGGATGCGCTGGCCGAATATGAGGACATCAACCAGAAGTTCGGCTTGCCCGAATACTATGAGGACGAGGACAAGATGAACCAGCTCTTCACCCGTCAGGCAGAATTGCAGGACATCATCGATGCTACCGACGCATGGAACCTGGACAGCCGACTGGAGCGTGCCATGGACGCACTCCGTTGCCCTCCTGCCGACCAGAAGTGCGGGGTGCTCTCGGGTGGTGAGCGACGCCGTGTAGCCCTGTGCCGACTGCTGTTGCAAAAGCCCGACGTGCTGTTGCTCGACGAGCCTACCAACCACCTCGACGCCGAGAGCATCGACTGGCTGGAGCAGCACCTCAACCAATACGAGGGTACGGTCATCGCCGTTACCCATGACCGCTACTTCCTTGACGACGTGGCAGGTTGGATTCTGGAGCTCGACCGTGGCGAGGGTATTCCCTGGGAGGGCAACTACAGCTCTTGGCTCGACCAGAAGACCAAGCGCATGGCACAGGAGGAGAAGACTGCCAGCAAGCGCAGAAAGACCCTGGAACGCGAGTTAGAGTGGGTGCGCATGGCTCCCAAAGCCCGTCAGGCCAAGGGTAAGGCCCGTCTTAACAACTACGAGCGTATGCTCAACGAGGACCAGAAGGAGCGCGAGGAGAAACTGGAGCTCTACATCCCCAACGGTCCACGCTTGGGACAGAAGGTCATCGAGGCTCACGATGTGAAGAAGCAGTTTGGCGACAAGTTGCTTTTCGAGAACCTCAACTTCTCGCTTCCCCAGGGTGGCATTGTGGGTATCATCGGTCCTAACGGAGCAGGTAAGACTACCCTCTTCCGCCTGATTATGGGCTTGGAAACTGCCGATGCAGGTACCTTCGAGGTGGGCGATACGGTAAAGATATCGTACGTGGACCAGCAGCATAAGGACATCGTGGCCGACCAGAGTGTCTATCAGGTTATCAGCCAGGGCAACGAACTCATCCGCATGGGTGGCAAGGACATCAACGCACGTGCCTACCTGAGCCGTTTCAACTTCTCGGGCGCCGACCAGGAGAAGAAGTGCGGCGTACTCTCGGGTGGTGAGCGCAACCGTCTGCACCTGGCCATGGCGCTGAAGCAGGAGGGCAACGTGCTCTTGCTCGACGAGCCTACCAACGACATCGACGTGAACACCCTGCGTGCCCTTGAGGAAGGTTTGGAGAACTTTGCCGGCTGTGCCGTGGTCATCAGTCACGACCGTTGGTTCCTCGACCGCATCTGTACCCACATCCTGGCATACGAGGGCGATGGCAAGGTATTCTTCTTCGAGGGTTCATACTCTGAGTACGAGGTGAACAAGTGTAAGCGTCTGGGCATCGAAGAGCCTAAGCGCACACGCTATCGCAAACTGATGGAGGACTAAGTCATACATTTTTTAAAGAATATATTAAACCAAACTAAAAAAAACAAATAAAAATGAACGCATTATTTAATATTAATGGTAAAGTGGTTGTCATCACAGGTGGAACCGGCGTGCTGGGTTGCAGCATCGCAAAATATCTGGCCAACGAGGGTTGTAAGGTTGTGATTCTGGGTCGCAACGAGAATACAGGCAACGAGATCGTGGCAGACATCACAAAGGAGGGCGGCGAGGCCATCTTCCTGACTTGCGACGTGATGAGCCAGAAGGCTTGTCAGGTAGTATGCGACGAGGTGATGAAGCGCTATGGCCGTGTGGATGCCCTGCTCAACGCAGCTGGTGGCAACATGCCCGGAGCTACCATTGCTCCCACCGGTACCTTCTTCGACCTCAAGGTGGAGGAGTTTGAGCGCGTGCTGAGCCTTAACCTTACCGGTACGGTCATCCCCACCCAGGTATTCCTCAAGCCCATGGTTGAGGCTGGCAAGGGTGCTATCGTCAACTTCAGCTCTATGGCTGCCTTCCGCCCCATGACTCGCGTGGCTGGCTATGCTGCTGCCAAGGCTGGTATCAGCAACTTCACCGCCTTCATGGCTACCGAGATTGCCAAGAAGTTTACCAACAACATCCGTGTCAACGCTATTGCTCCCGGTTTCTTCCTCACCAACCAGAACCGCGCATTGCTGACCAACCCCGACGGTTCGCTTACCGAGCGTGGTGCTGACGTAATCCGCCAGACTCCCTTCGGCCGTTTTGGCGATCCCGAGGAACTCTGTGGTACTATCCACTACCTCATCAGCGACGCAGCTGCCTTCGTCACCGGCACAGTAGCCGTAGTGGACGGTGGCTTCAACGCTTTTGCCATGTAATTTGCAAAGAACATTGCTCATATAACTAACAACCCAAAAAGATGCAACCATACCGTGAAATAGCCGACGACTGGCAGCTGGCAGAGATACTGCACAACGATGAACGCGTAATCTCACATTGCGCATTTAAAGACGTGAACCTAACCGCAGAAAACGAGTTGGCTCTAAGTCACCAATATGTGGATTGCATCTTTTTGGGATGCATACTTCCCAAAGGCTTCGACAAGTGCACCAAGGACAGTATTGAATTCCCCAAAATGGCGAATACGTACGACTGTTTCCGAAGCAATCTTTACACAGCCAAAAGCCTGTATGAGGGTTACGAAATGGGCAATCCCGACAGCTACGACCGCTGTTATGATGGCATTGTGTACCGCCATTATATAGAAGAGGGCAAGCAGGCAAAGAACATCAAGGAGACCTTGGCACGCAGCCTGCACGACCACAGCATAAGCACAGCCTTACATGGGTTGCTGAGCCACTTCAACGAAAAGCAGATAGTGGGCGTGATGGGCGGTCACGGACTGTTGCGCACCGAAGCGCAATACGAACAAGTGGCACGCATCAGCAAGCGACTTACCGAACTGGGCAGCATCATGATAAGTGGTGGTGGTCCGGGCGCCATGGAGGCAACCCACCTTGGAGCGTGGATGGCAGGACGCAGCGAAGAAGAATTCTGCGAAGCATTGGCATTGCTGAGAACAGCTCCTTGCTTCAAGGACAGGATGTGGCTTGACACCGCCCTGCAAGTGGTGGAAAAGTACCCGCAAAAGGACTATCTGAGCATCGGAATCCCCACATGGCTCTATGGTCATGAACCCTCAACCCCACTTGCCATGTGCATAGCAAAATACTTCGACAACAGTATTCGCGAAGATGGCATCCTGACATTGGCATACGGCGGTATCATCTACACGCCAGGAAGTGCGGGAACGCTACAGGAAATCTTCCAGGATGCCGTGCAGAACCACTACCTCAGTTTTGGCTATGCATCGCCTATGTGTTTCATGGGCAAGAAGTTTTGGACAGAAGATGTACCCGTTTACCCCTTCATCGAAGACATGATAAAACGAGGACGATACAAGAACTTAATCGTTTCGCTCAGCGATGACCAAGAGGAGATAGTACAAGAGATTATTAAGTTTAGAAACAATGAAATCTGACAGCATTGTAATCATTCCAACTTACAACGAGAAGGAAAACATAGAAAACATCATCCGTGCGGTAACGGGATTGACAGAAGGGCGCAACAACAGTTCGTCCAATCCCAAGCAAGCCACACAGACTTACGAGCATAGCTTCAACGTGCTGATTATCGATGACGGAAGTCCCGACGGCACGGCCGACATCGTGAAAAGACTGATGCAGACGGACGAACTGAAGGAGCGTCTGTTCCTCATCGAGCGAAGCGGAAAACTGGGTTTAGGAACAGCCTATATTACAGGTTTCAAATGGGCCATTGAGCAGAAGTATGACTTCATCTTCGAGATGGATGCCGACTTCAGCCATAGTCCCAACGACTTGCCACGCCTCTATGCAGCTTGTCACGACGAAGGTAATGACGTGGCCATCGGCAGCCGCTATGTAAGTGGTGTGAACGTGGTGAATTGGCCCATGGGACGCGTGCTGATGTCGTATTTCGCATCAAAGTATGTGCGCATCGTCACAGGGTTCAAGGTGCACGATACCACAGCAGGATTCAAGTGCTACCGTCGTGAAGTGCTCGAAACCATCGAGTTGGACAAGGTGCGCTTCAAGGGTTATGCCTTCCAGATTGAGATGAAATATACGGCTCACAAGTGTGGCTTCAAAATCAAGGAAGTACCCGTCATCTTCATCAACCGCGAGCTGGGCACGAGCAAGATGAGCGGAGGCATATTCAGCGAAGCCGTCTTCGGCGTAATGCGACTGAGATGGGACGGATGGTTCAAGAAGTATCCGAAACAGCGCAGCGCTGAAGTGAAAAGTGAAAAGTGAAAAGCGAAAAGCGAAAATCATGCAGACTCTCATATACAACGCCACGCTGCTTAACGAAGGCACAGAACGCAGGGCATCTGTCCTCATCGAGGATGATATCATAAAACAAATTATCTATCACGATGGTAACGAACCTGCCTCCATGGAATCAGTTCTGTCTGCCCTCCCCCTCGGGAGAGTGAGAAGGGGGACCGATGCCACAGGCATGCTACTGATGCCTGGTGTCATCGACGACCATGTGCACATGCGTGACCCTGGACTTACCCACAAGGCCGACATGAAAAGCGAGACGCAGGCGGCGGCCGCCGGTGGAGTGACAAGCGTGATGGACATGCCCAACGTGGTGCCACAAACCACCACCATAGCCCTGTGGGAGGAGAAGATGGCTTATGCCAGACAGACATGCTGCGTAAACTATGCCTTCTACCTGGGAGCCACCAACGACAATATCGAAGAGATAAAAGCCATTGACCCTACTCGCATACCGGCCCTCAAACTCTTTATGGGAAGCAGTACCGGTGGCATGCTGGTGGACAAGGAGGAGCCTCTGCGACGCATCTTCAGCGAGTGCCCCACCCTCATCATGACACATTGTGAGGATACCGATCGCATCAACGAGCGTATGGCAGAGGCCAAGAAGCAACATGGTGAAGACCCCTCTATTGAATGGCACGCATGGATTCGCGATGACGAGGCTTGCTACCTCTCATCTGCTTTGGCGGTGAAAATGGCAAAAGAGACAGGTGCACGCCTGCATCTGGCACATATCACCACGGCCAAGGAATTAGACTTGCTAAACCACCAAACAGAGGAGTCGATGAATCGGCATATCGATGAATCAACAAATCGAAGAATCGACATATCGATGAATCGAAAAATCGAAAAATCGATGAATCGTCATATCGACGAATCGACATATCGACATATCGAAGAATCGAAAAATCGAAAAATCGATGAATCGAAGAACCGATTTATCGATTTATCGGACAACCCAATGGCCGGCAGTTCGCTTGAGAACAAGCAAATTACCGCAGAAGTCTGTCCTCAGCACCTTTTCTTTACCGACAAGGATTATGCACGCTTGGGAGCCCTCATAAAGTGCAATCCCAGCATCAAGAGTGAGCAGGACAGAGACGCTCTGCGCAAGGCCATAAACGACCGCAGAATCGATGTGATAGGTACCGACCATGCTCCCCACCTGCTAAGCGAGAAACAAGGAGGGGCTGCCAAAGCGGTATCTGGAATGCCTCTGATACAATTCTCATTGCCTTTGATGCTTACCCTGGCAGAAGAAGGCATTCTGTCACGCACAAGAGTTGTCGAGCTGATGTGCCACAATCCCGCTCTACTCTTCGGCATTGAAAAGAGAGGCTTTATCCGTCCTGGTTACAAAGCCGACCTCGTACTGCTGAAGAAAGACGACTGGAAGGTGGAGGAGAAAGATATACTCAGCAAATGCGGATGGTCTCCCCTACAAGGTGAGACGCTGAAATGGCGTGTTGCCAGCACTTGGTGTAATGGACATAAAGTGTATGATGGCAACAAGGTTGACGATGCCTATAGAGGGGAAACGCTGAGATTCACACCACACAAATAGAGAACATGCCAACAGTAAAGAGCGGTTATTATACCCTGACATACAATCTGCACGAAGTGGCACCATACATCAACTGGCTGTACTTCTTTCATGCATGGGGCTTTCCTGCCCGATTGGGAAGTATTGCCAAGGTGCATGGCTGCGAAGCTTGCCGCAAGAACTGGTTGCAAGCCTTCTCGGCAGAAGAACGTCCCAAGGCACAAGAGGCCATGCGTCTTTACGACGATGCCCAACGCCTGTTGCATGCGCTCGACAACACCTACCACACACATGCCCGCATCGCCCTCCTGCCAGCTTACAGCGAGCAAGACAACATCTTTGTACATGCACCTAACCAAGACGGTTCTGCAAAATGTGTATGCATCCCCTTGCTTCGTCAACAAACTCCCAGCCAGAACGGATGTTGTCTTTGTCTAAGCGACTTCATCATGCCCAAATCTCATCAGGATGAGGAGATGCATCCACTCTACAACACAATTGGCATCTTTGCTTGCGCAACCGACAGGGAGATGGAGGAACAGCATGCTGACGACGAATATCTTCACCTTCTGCACCAGACGCTGGCTGACCGACTGGCAGAAGCCACAGCCGAGAAGATGCACGAATACGTGAGAAACACCCTATGGGGTTATGCTACCAATGAGCATTTTAGTCTGGAGGAACTCTTCGCAGAGGCATATCAAGGAAAACGTCCTGCCATAGGTTACCCCTCCCTACCCGACCAAAGTCTGAACTTTGTACTCGATGACATTCTTACCTTCTCTTCAATTGGCATTTCGCTGACCGAGAACGGAGCTATGATTCCACATGCCAGCACCAGCGGACTGATGTTAGCACACCCTGCCTCGCAACATTTCTGCATAGGCCAGATAGGTGATGACCAAATGGAAGAATATGCCCATAGACGGCAGATGACATTGGAAGAAATAAGGAAGTTCCTTAGAAACTGACACTCAGCTTTTTGAGAAGATTCTTAGTTATTCACCTGCCATTGACGAGGTGAAATGCCCACAACCTGACGGAATTTCTTGTTGAAGGTTGAGGCACTTGTAAAGCCAGAGGCTTGTGCCACCTCCTCCTGTGTTGCCTCCGGATTGGCTTTCATGAACTTCTGAGCGTGCTCCACGCGTAAGGTGCCAATATAATCACGGAAGTTCATTCCATACTCCTTGCTCACCAGACAAGACACATAGGTGCGATTGCTGTGCAAACGAGTTGCCACATCCTCCACGCTGATAGTTGTCTCCAGATAAATGCGCTCTACCATGATCAACGCCTTGAAAGCATCCACCAGTTCGGCATACGAGATTGCACTCATACCCTCGATAGGCGTAACTGCCTTACTTGCGTTATCAGTCTCATAATGATACTTCTTGGCACTATCGGCTCCCGAAAGTGGTGAGCGCAAAGTACGCAGGCTTACAGGAGAGCGATTGGCATAGAGAGTGATATAGTTGAGAGCAAGGATAAACAACGACAAAAAGAGGTTAAACACGGCAGCTAAGGCCTTATTATTCAGCAGGAACGAGCGTCCCACACTCATTCTGATGGCACATAAGACCAGGAAACCGATAAAGACAGGGATGAGGAGATTAACCACAGGAACCTTGCCCCCCGTGCGAAGCAGTTTGCCCATTACAGGCAACTTGTAACCTGAGTGGAACATCACATACACAAGATAGCCTATCACATAAATCGTCTCGATAAGCATAACGGCAGTAAACACCTGTCTTCCAAACAAGTAATGCAGCTGATAGATGGTATCTGTTGCAAACACGCCCGAAAGTTCCCCATCATAATTACACTGATGTATGTAAGCCATAGCATTGTCCATACCCATCAACGAGAAAAGCACCACGCTGACCGACCCAAGCATCACGGGGAATATAAACCAAAAGCCCGTTTTCCACGAATAATACTTGGAAGACGAGAAACTACGCATGAAAAGCAATATCATAGGCAACAATACCGGTCCTACAAATTGTCGCAACGCCGAAAAGGCAACGGCAAAAAAGGAACCAAGATTGTCGTCAATAAGCATCGTATCGGCACAGAAGTACACCAAACAAAGCACATTAAGCGCAAGCATTAACTGTTGGGAAACGTGTTTGTAGCGCTTAAAAAGGAATATAAGCACACCCAACACGCTAGCGCAGAACGGGAGCATTAAGGCAAAGGAAGTGAACATATAGCCAGGTAATAATACAATTTCGTCACAAAGATAGGAAAAAAAAACCATTTGTCGCTAATGAATTTAAAAAAATGCGTATCTTTGCAAAAAAGATAGCAGAAAAGAATGGATATTAAGAGCGCAGAATTCGTCATAAGCAGTCCCACGGTAGAAAAATGCCCTACCTCGAAACTGCCCGAATATGCCTTCATCGGACGAAGCAATGTAGGCAAGTCGAGCCTAATCAACATGCTGACCGGTTACAACAAACTGGCCAAGACTTCGGCGATGCCTGGCAAAACTCTGCTCATTAACCATTTCCTTATAAATAAAGAGTGGCATCTTGTGGACCTGCCTGGCTACGGCTATGCCAAGCGAGGCAAGAAAGAACAGGAGAACCTCAAAAACATGATTACCAACTACGTGTTGAAGCGAGAGCAGATGACCAACCTCTTTGTATTGGTCGATTCGCGACACGAACCCCAAAACATCGACCTTGAGTTTATTGAGTTCCTCGGTGAAAACGGCGTGCCATTCAGCATCGTATTTACAAAAGGTGACAAACTGAGCCACGGCAAGCTCAAAGGCAACATCCAGGCCTATCTGAAGCGACTCTCGCAAGAGTGGGAGGAATTACCACCCTATTTTGTCACTTCATCCGAGTCAAAGATGGGGCGTGAGGAATTGCTTGCCTACATAGAGCAAATCAACCAAATGCCTATGGAAACCGAGAACGTTGAAAAGATCGAAAACCCATAAATTATTACCACGTGAAATATCTTTATTACCTCTATCAGATTGTATTCGCACTACCATTGCTGCTCATCACAACGGCATTGACATCACTTACCACCGTAATAGGCAGTACCCTGGGATTTGCCAATTTCTGGAACTATTGGCCTGCCAAAATATGGTCATGGGTAACCATACGCACTTTCCTGCTCCCTGTACACGTAGAGGGTAGAGAGAATATCGACAAGAAAACCAGTTATGTTTTCGTGTCTAACCACCAAGGCTTTTTTGACATCTTCCTCATTTATGCCTTTCTGGGACATAGTTTCCGCTGGATGATGAAGAAGTCGCTCCGCAAGATGCCCATGATTGGAAAGGCTTGCGAAAGCGGTGGACAGATCTTTGTGGACAAGAGTGGTCCCAAGGCCATCAAGCGCACTTACGACCAGGCTCGTATGGTGCTCAAGAATGGCGTTTCGCTGATGGTATTCCCCGAGGGTTCAAGAACGTTTACCGGATGTATGGGTATCTTCAAGAAAGGAGCATTCCAATTGGCAGACGAACTTCAGTTGCCTATCGTTCCTGTTTCCATCAATGGTCCTTTCGACGTCTTCCCTCGCACGGCCAAACTTCCCTTAGCACATTGGAGCCGACTCTCCATCAAGATTCACAAGCCCATCCCACCCAAGGGAAAGGGTCATGAGAACGAGTTGGCCACCCTGAAGGAGGCATACGAAGTGGTTATGAGCGGATTGCCTAAGGAGCGTCAGAAATACGTCAAGAATGACGACCAGTAAAAGCATACACATTACGTCATACACATTCTAAATGATACTTATTGCCGATAGCGGAGGCACCAAGACTACGTGGCTGTGCATAGAGAACGACACTAAAGGAAGTGCTCAACACACTCCCTATAATTCTTTGGGAATAAACCCAATAAGAGACAGCAAGGAGGTCATTGCCCAAGCCATACAAGCCGGTTGGGAAGGTTTGTGCCAGTCATGCAGAAGTGAGTTGGAACAAGCGCTACAAGCTTCATCCATCGAGGCCGTTTACTTTTACGGCTCAGGATGCATCCCCCCCTACACATACGTCATAGAACAAGTTCTTCAAGACATTTTCCAAAAGGCAGAGGTCGTAGTGGAGAGCGACATGCAAGGGGCTGCCATAGCCCTATGCGGGCATCACGAAGGCATTGCCTGCATATTGGGTACCGGCAGCAATTCCTGCCTGTTTGATGGCAAGAAGATTGTGATGCAGACACCTGCTCTTGGCTACATCCTTGGCGATGAAGGCGGTGGTGCCTCATTAGGAAAACGCCTTGTGGGAGACGTGCTGAAAAAGCAACTTCCCCCACACATCCAGGAGGCTTTCTTCCAAGAGACTGCACTCTCCCAAGCCGACATCATCGAAAGGGTGTACCGTCAGCCACAAGCCAACATGTTCCTGGCATCCCTTTCGCCCTTCCTGCTCAGACACAGGGAGGAAGAAAGCATAAAAAAACTCATCACAGAGGAGTTTAGCCGTTTCTTGAAACGCAACATCCTCAACTATAACCGCCCTGATTTGCCTATCCACTTTGTTGGTGGCATTGCCGGTGCATTTTCAGAAGAATTGGCACGTGCAGTTGAGTCGGAACACCTCATAATGGGGCAAATATTAGCAAAACCGATAGCTGGAATTGCAGAATATTATACCTCAACACAAAAACATGTCGTATAACATATAAAAACATTTGGCGAGTAACAAATTTCAGCGTATCTTTGCACTCGTTATCCTGAAAACAAACAATCTTTTTACCTTAAACAAAACTAATACCTAATAGTAGGGGTCCGCTGTGAAGCAGACCCCTATTCTGCTTTTATACGCCCTTACCCTTATTTTGGCTCAGCCCGAAAAGTCGGTTGTCCTCTGTTCATCGTTCCCTTCTTGCTCTTTCGGGGAGCCTACTTTTGCATTTATTATGCTCTTAGGTGCGCATTACTTTCATTCGACTTTCACTCGATTGGCTTACGTCTGGCTTACGTGTTTTTACGTAAGCCAGACGTAAGCCAACTGAGTGAACCCTGAGTGAAACTTGGAGGAAGATGGGACATTGATGGGTGCAGCGCAGATGAGCACAGGGAGCCACAAAGGTTCC
>JAKSLO010000067.1 GCA_024401185.1 Bacteroidaceae bacterium
CCGTAAGTATTATGTTTACAGCTTTTCTGCTCTCCACAGTATTCTGCCAAGTCGCAACTCCTCACGATTATACACGTCGCCATATTCGTCGATGGCTTTCTCCATGTTGTCGGTTTCTGCAGAGTCAAAGTATTCGAATAATTCGTCCATAGCCTCTTTACCCAGCACTTCGTAACCGAAATACTTCAGGTCGAGTTTCATGCCGCTGGCAATGATGCCTTCCATGTCGTCCATCACCTCGTCGAAGTCCAGTCCGTGGTTGGTGGCAAAGTCATCAAGGGCCACGTGGCGGTCAACAGCCTGTATGAGTGCTCTCTTACGTTGTGAGTTGGTGGCTTTGGGAATCTTCTTCTCTTTGATTACCTCATCCTCATCCTCAACCAATGGCACGTTCTCTTCTATGGTTACTTCCTCCTCTTCAGCGTCGCTGAGTTCTATTGAAGTGGGTTTCTTGAGATATTTCTTGCCCTTGGCGGTGACTTTGATGCCATCGGTATGTATCTTCAGGAATCCTTCCTCGATACATTTTTCCACTACTACGGTCCAATGCTCTTCATCCTTTTCGTCACCACATCCATATTGCTCGGTGTTGTCCAGGCCTTTTTGGCTGATGATTTGAGTGGGTCGGCCCATTACATAATCGAGCAATAAATCTCTGTCCATCGCCATCTCAACTTCTGTGATTGAGCGCAGTATTTTGCAGATAGAATCTTTTCCTTCCATGTTGTTTTTTTTATTTCGGGCGCAAAGTTAACATATCTTTATAAATAGGCAAAGCATTTTAACGAAAAATATGATTTTTTTTTCTGCCTATTTCTTTTTAATGTTGTATCTTTGCATATACAATAAAAACAATGTAATGAAAAGAATAGGTGTACTTACCGCTATGTCGGTAGAA
Source organism: Bacteroidaceae bacterium (assembly GCA_024401185.1). Lineage (GTDB taxonomy): Bacteria > Bacteroidota > Bacteroidia > Bacteroidales > Bacteroidaceae > Physcousia. Next base: position 899 of record JAKSLO010000067.1, read on the forward strand.
TATAGGCAGTTAGCCTCTATGATGGCTGATAGTAAAGTTGTGAAATGTGGCAATGATGACTATTTGGTGGGTGTAATTGGCAACGTAGAAATCGTGTTGCTCCAGTGTGGAATAGGTAAGGTGAATGCTGCGATTGGCGTTTCAGCCATGATTGACCGTATGCAACCTGATGCCGTTCTTAGTACGGGTGTTGCCGGAGGCGTTGACGATTCGCTTCATGTGATGGATGTGGTGGTAAGCCGCCAAACGGTATATCATGACATGTGGTGCGGTCCCGGTACTGTGTGGGGACAGGTGCAGGGCCTCCCTGAGCGATTCGAAGGTGACCCAGCATTGGTCGAGGCTGCTCTTTCCACTAAGACGGAGGTAAATGTACTGGAGGGTTTGATTTGCACAGGCGACTTGTTTGTCTCTAAGCCCGAAGAGCAACAGCTCATCAAGAGTCGTTTCCCCGAAGCCTTGGCTGTCGATATGGAGTCGGCTGCCATTGCGCAGGTGTGCTATCTCAGAAAAGTTCCTTTTGTGAGCTTCCGCATTATCAGCGACACTCCCGGACATAAGGACAATGTCTCACAATACCTGAATTTCTGGGACACCATTGCAGACAAGTCGTTCAGCGTTACGCGCGCGTATCTTAATAATATAAAGTAATAGAAATATATGAAAAAGATTCCAAGTTTTACAATTGACCATAATCGTTTGTTGCGTGGCATATATGTGAGCCGCAAGGATCAGGTGGGCGGTGAAGTGGTCACCACCTTTGACATCCGTATGAAGGAACCCAACCGTGAGCCCGCACTTCATAATGGTGCTCTGCATACCATCGAGCACCTGGCAGCTACCTATCTGCGCAATGATGCAGAGTGGAAAGACCGCATTGTCTATTGGGGTCCTATGGGATGCCTCACGGGCAATTATCTGCTGATTCGTGGTGACTATGAGAGTGCAGACATTGTGGAGTTGATGCAGCGTACCTTCCGTTTTGTGGCTGAGTTCGAGGGTGAGATTCCTGGCTGCGCAGCCAAGGATTGCGGAAACTATCTGCTTCATGACCTGCCCATGGCGCGCTTGGAGTCACGCCGCTATTTAGACGAGGTCTTGATGCAGATTAAGCAAGAGAATCTGGTCTATCCTGTTTAGTGTTGACTTGATTTTAGAATTTTGTACTAAGTTAGTGTACGGTTACTTATGAGAAGATTTTTTTTGTCGTTGCTTTCCATGCTGATGATTACGTCAGCATCGGCACAATGCCCCTTGAAGAATACGGCCTTCAAGCATGGTGAGAAGATTGTGTACGAAATGTACTACAACTGGAACTTTGTCTGGGTAAAGGCAGGCTCTGCCATTTTCCTTACCAGCAAGGCTAACTATCAGGGGCAGGATGGTTTTCGCAGCTACCTCATTACGCGTACCAGCAAATCGCTCGACAACTTTTTTATGATGCGCGATACCCTGACTGGTTTGTTTACAGTGGACAATGTGCCTTTGTATTATTGCAAGGGAGCCTTCGAGGGCAAGAAGTACCGCCGTGATGAGGTGTGGTACAGTTACCCCAATGGCAAGACACATGTCACGCAGCGTTATCAGAATCCCAAAGGTGAGATCTCTACGCAGGAGCATACTTCCTCAGAGTGTGTTTACGACATGATGTCGCTTATGCAGCGTGCTCGCAGCATGAATCCTTCTGACTTTGCCAAGGGAGAAAAGAAATACTTCAAGATGGCGGACGGAGACGACATTGACAATGTCTTTGTGGTATTTCGAGGCACCGAGACCATCTCGCTTAAAACCGGAAAGGGAAAATACCGTTGCCTGGTGTTCTCGTTCATGGAGGAGCAGGAAGGTAAGGATAAGGAAATCATTCGTTTCTTTATTACCGACGACCAGAACCATTTGCCAGTACGTCTTGACATGTTCCTGAAGTTCGGTTCTGCAAAGGCCTACATGCTCTCTTGTGATGGCTTGCGCAATGAGTGCACTTCAAAGGTGAAATAGTCTTTTAGTGGTTCTTCGTCAATTTGGTTGAAACTTTTTTATAGCCTTTGGCAAGAAATCTATTGAGGAAATCTATTTGAAGAAATTTCCACTTATGATTTCTACGAAGTTAAGATTTGTACTTCGTATCCTTCGGACTCGCGACTAGCTAAAGGCAAGTTCTTGCGTTAGCAATAAAATCAACTGAATTAACGAAGAGTCCTTTTAGTTTGAATAAAAAGAGCCGCGAAATGTATGAGTTCATTTCGCGGCTTATTGTTTGTTGTGGCTTTGCTTTCTTGCAGTAAATTTCTTTGCCAGCCTATTTCTCTGCAATCACCTCAATCTCTATGAGTGCATTCTTGGGGAGTGCCTTTACAGCTACTGCAGAGCGTGCGGGGTAGGGCTCTGTGAAATACTGTGCATAGATTCCGTTGACCACGGCAAAGTCGTTCATGTCGGCAAGGAAGACGGTCGTCTTCACTACGTTGTCGATTGAAGTACCTGCAGCCTCAAGGATGGCTTTCACGTTTTTCAGCGACTGATGTGCCTGAGCCTCAATGCCTTCTGGCATCTCGCCTGTGGCAGGATTGATGGGAATCTGTCCAGAGGCATAGATGAGGTTACCTATTTCGATGGCTTGGCTGTAAGGGCCTATTGCAGCAGGAGCTGCATTGGTGGAAATCTGTTTCATATCTTGATTCTTAATTAGATAAGATACTGGTTCGAGATTGACTCGTTGTTCAGCACGCGGCGGATGGTTTCTGCCAGCAGGTTGGCAATGGTAATCTGCTTTACCTTCTTGCTTGTACCCTTGTAGGGAATTGAGTCGGTAAAGACGATTTCCACCAAGGCACTCTCATCCACGCGGTCGCTTGCAGGACCACTCATCACACAGTGGCTGGCAATGGCACGTACCGTTCTGGCACCGTTCTCCAGCATCACGTTGGCTGCCTTGGTGATGGTACCTGCGGTATCCACCATGTCGTCCACGATAACCACATCAGCATCCTTCACGTCGCCGATTACCACCAGGCTACCTACCTCGTTGGGTCTTGGACGGTTCTTGTTGCAAAGTACCAAGGGACAGTTAAGGTAGTTTGAGAAGGTCTTGGCACGCTTTGAGGCACCCATGTCGGGAGCAGCAATGACCAGGTTCTCCAGTTTCAGGCTCTCAATATAGGGGAGCATTACGCTACTTGCGTAGAGGTGGTCAACGGGACAGTCAAAGAAACCCTGCTCCTGGTCGGCATGAAGGTCGAGTGTGATAAGGCGGGTGATGCCTGCCACGCTGAGCATGTCGGCAACGAGCTTTGCTCCAATCGCAACACGGGGTTTGTCCTTGCGGTCCTGACGTGCCCAACCGAAGTAAGGGATTACTGCGTTGATGGTACGGGCAGAAGCTCGCTTGGCTGCATCAATCATCAGGAGCAGCTCCATCAGGTTGTCGCTGTTGGGGAAGGTGCTCTGCACGAGGAACACATCTTTACCGCGGATACTCTCTTCGTAAGATACGGTGAACTCACCATCTGCAAAGTGGGTGATAACAAGGTTGCCAAGGGGGCAATCGAGTGATTTGCAAATCTTCTCGGCAAGATAGCGTGTAGCTGTGCCCGAGAATACCAAGTACGAATTATTGGATGACATTATTACTATATTGAGTTTGTTTTATACTCTTATGTTGTACTTTCCCTTTTCTGTAGGATTTCTCTCTCTCTTTAGCCTGCCGTGATTAGTTGGCTGCCTTGCGCAGGTGCCTGAAGTGGCTCAGCAAGGATTTGTAGTCCAGTCCCTTATGCACGTCGAAACGGTTCCATAGGTCGCCACAGACTACTGCACCGCCAAATCCCATATCCTGCACTTGGCTCAGGTTTTCTATGCTTACACCACCGCTTGCCATCACCTTGCGGTCTATCAGCCCTCTGCGGGTGGCTTCCTTGATCTGTTCAGCCGTGAAGTTACTGGGGCGATGCCCCTCTGTGATTCCGCTGAAGATGGAGTCGAGGAAGGTGTATTCGTATTTTGCTCTATCCTGCGCCAGTTGCTCAATGGTGTAGCATGTGCGAGTCACTTTCCCGCTGTAGTCCCTGGGTGGTTCCGGTTCATGCTGACTGAGGTGGATGCCACGAAGGCCATACTCCTCTTTCAGGTAGAAGTGGTTGTGAACTACTATGCGTGAGTGATATTGGCTGGGGATAAGAGACAAAAGTCGTTCAGACAGCACAGGTTCAGAGTCGGGCTTGCGTATGTGCAAAAGATCCAACCCCTCTTCGAAAAGCGCCGTAAGTATCTGGTCCTCTTCTATAAAGAAATGTGGTGTGCTCAGGACAATCAGTTTCATACTGCAAAGTTACAAAATATATTTGAAATGTGTATGCTTTTGCCTCTAATTTGTTAAAAATAGTATTTTCTTTATTCTTTTATTCAATTTTCGCAGGCTCAAGTTTCCCCGTTTTATGTTTATTGTGTTTTCTGCATTATTCTTATTCCTTACATTTTGACCATAGTCAAAAGTTGTGTGTTATGTTGGCTTCTATATGACAAGCTTGTTATTCTTATTCCCTACATTTTGACCATAGTCAAAAGTCGGGGTTGTGGGGCAATATTACGGAAAAGGACCTCACCTCACGGTGAAGTCCTTTGTATGCTTGTTTGAAAGAAAATATCTGAATAGATTTTTTGATTTAGGTTTGTTTGACTCTTTTTAAGCTTCAGCGGGTGCTTCAGTCTCAGCAGCGGGAGCCTCCTCTGCGTTCTCGGTTGCAGCAGCTGCAGCTTCAGCCTCAGCCTTTGCAGCAGCCTCAGCTGCCTTCTTCTCTGCTACCTTGGCAGCGATGGCCTCGTTAGCCTTCTGCTCAGCAGCCTTCTTGGCAGCCTCAGCAGCCTTCTTGTCAGCGGCCAGCTTCTCGGTAGTCTTCTTCAGGCCATTTGCACGCTCAGCCTTCCAAGCGTCGAACTTTGCCTGTGCAGCAGCCTCGTCGAATGCGCCCTTCTTAACGCCACCCTTCAGGTGCTTCATCAAGTAAACGCCCTCGTCAGAGAGGATGTTGCGAACGGTGTCGGTGGGCTGTGCGCCACACTCTACCCAATACAGAGCACGGTCAAATTTCAAATCTACAGTGGCAGGATTGGTGTTGGGATTGTAAGTACCAATCTTTTCTGTAAATCGTCCATCACGTGGAGCTCTTACATCAGCGATCACGATGCTGTAGAAAGCATAGCTCTTACGGCCATGACGCTGCAATCTGATTTTAGTTGCCATAAATCTTTAATTTTTAATAATTATAGGTTTGAAATATGCTGCCAACTCGTGACAGCGGGTGCAAAATTACTGCTTTTTCGTGAATTGACCAAAATATTTTCTATCTTTTTGCTTTCATACTGGCCTTTACGAGGTAAATGATAAGGCAGCAGTACATTCCGAGCGATAGAATCTCGCTTAATGCGTTGGCCCACCATTCGTCGTAGTTGAATTCCACTCCACCGAAACGCAGGGCTGCGGCTACCACTCCCATCAGCGCACCACCTGCTATGAATCCGCTGGCTATGAGCGTGCCTCGTTCACCGCGTGCGTTGTTGGTCTCAGCATCCTTTGTCCTGCTGGTCACAAACCAGTTGATGGCTCCACCCACAAGGATGGGCAGGTTCAGTTCCAGTGGGATGAACATACCCAGCGCGAAGGCCAGGGCGCTCACGCCGAAGAAGTTGAGCACAAGCGAGATGCCGGCTCCTATGCCGTAGAGCATCCAGGGTGCACCTTCTCCACTCATCAGCGGTTCTATCACGGCTGCCATTGCATTGGCCTGTGGTGCTGCCAGCTTGCCGCTGCTGAAGCCGTAGGTCTTGTTCAGAATCATGATGACACCTGCCACGGTGGCTGCGCTCACCAGCGTGCCCAGAAACTTCCATGTTTCCTGCTTCTTGGGTGTGGTACCCAGCCAGTAGCCTATCTTCAGGTCGGTGATGAAACCGCCTGCCATAGAGAGGGCGGTACATACCACGCCTCCCATTATCAGGGCTGCCACCATACCGCTGGTGCCGGTCAGGCCTACGCCTACCATGATGACCGATGCCAGTATCAGCGTCATCAGCGTCATACCGCTCACGGGGTTGCTGCCCACGATGGCGATGGCATTAGCTGCCACGGTGGTAAACAGGAAGGCTATGACGAACACGATGAGTATGGCCATCAGACTGAAGCCCAGGTTACCGTCCATCACGTCGAAATGGAAGAAGAGGAACGTGGCCACCAGGGTGATGAGTATGCTCATTACCACCAGTTTCATAGGCAGATCCTTCTGTGTGCGGTCTTCGTTGTCGGCCTTCTTCCCTCCTACGCTCGATGCTAATGAGAAGGCTCCCATGATGACCTTCCTGCTGTTCCATATGCCGATGATGCCCGCCATGGCTATACCGCCGATGCCGATGCTCTTGGCGTATCTGAACAGGTCTTCCGGACTTGCATCGGCTGCTGTTACCGCACCGATGTTCAGGTCGGGGAAGATGAGTGCTATGCCTGGCACGATGCCCCACCATACCAGCATCGAACCGCAGCAGATGATGAAGGCGTACTTCAGTCCCACGATGTAGCCCATACCCAGTACGGCGGCTCCTGTGTTGATCTTAAACACCCATTTTGCCTTCTCGGCTATGGTGTCGCCAAACATGATGGCACGGCTGGTGAAGTTCTCATGCCACAGTCCGAAGGTGGCAACGAGAAAATCGTACAAACCACCAATGATACCTGCAAAGAGCAGGGGCTTTACCTGTCCGCCACCTTTCTCGCCGGTTACCAGTACCTGCGTGCTGGCTGTGGCTTCGGGGAAGGGGTACTTCCCGTGCATGTCCTTCACGAAGTACTTGCGGAAGGGGATGAGGAACAGTATGCCCAATATACCTCCCAGGAGTGATGCGATGAATATCTCCAGGAAGTTGACCGTGAGGTCGGGGTACTTGCTTTGCAGGATGTAGAGTGCGGGCAGCGTGAAGATGGCTCCTGCCACGATGACTCCGCTACATGCGCCAATGCTCTGTATGATGACGTTCTCGCCCAGGGCGCCTTTGCGTCTGGTGGCACCTGATATTCCCACCGCGATGATGGCGATGGGTATGGCTGCCTCAAACACTTGTCCTACCTTCAGACCGAGGTATGCACAGGCTGCGCTGAAGAGTATGGCCATGATGATACCCATGGTCACCGAGTAGGCGGTCACCTCGCGTGGCTTGCTGTGGCGCGCCATCAGGGGCTCGTAGGTCTCGCCCTCATGCAGCTCTCGCATGGCATTCTCAGGCAGACCTTGGTTGTTCTGGTTCTCCATCTGTTTTCAATTATTTCGCCATGCTCCAGCCCAGCTTCATTCCGTTGAAGCTGCTCAGCAAAGAACTGATGCTGCTGCCACTACCACCCAGTTTGGTGATGGCCTTGAACAGCGAGGTGGCGTCAAACAACATGTGCAGGTTGTTGCCCTGTATGCTCACCGTGCAGCTAAGGCTTGCCACGCCCAGTGCGCCAGTCATGGTCAGGGTAGTGCCATTCAGGGTGTAGGTGCCGTTGGCAGTCTTGCCGTTGAGTGATGCCGACATGGTGTTGTCCTTGTTGAAGGTAAAGGTGCTTACACCCTCCTTCAATCCAATCTTCTGCAACTGTGAGCCCAGAATCTGCTCAACCTTGTTGCCTGCCAGCTCACCGCCGATGTTACCCAGTATGCTGGTCGATTCAAAGGTCACCTGTGGCTGAGTGTATCGCCATGTGCCCACGATGCTGTTGGTGTTGATTGCATTACCGCCCAGCAGCGTGCTCAGCAGGTTGAGTCCTGCCGTTGCCAGGTTAGCTCCGGCGGTAGCGGTTCCGGTGGCACTACTTGCCACGCCACCCAGTACTGCGCCCAGCAGGTTGGCATTGTTGTTGTTCTGCGTTGTGGTCGTGCCAGTGCCCATGCCGCAGCTGGCAAACATTACGGTGGCAGCTACTGCTACCATTGTGAAAAACTTTTTCATTGTATTTTGTTTTTTAATTTTTTTTTGAATATGTCCTTGTTGAATATGATTTTTACCAAGATTTTTTTTGTTTTATATGCCAGCTATCTGATGATTATTAAAATCAAGGTTAAAATCTAAATCAAAAATAATAGAACGACATGTTTGACGTCGGCCTAAAGGCCTTAAAATCAATTTAAAATCTTGGTTAAAATCCGTTAAGAGTACTAATGAACTGTTTTTCCAATAGGCAGGACATTCGTCCTTTCGCTCGGCTTGCCGCTTGGCAGCTTGCCTGCATAAGGACATCCCTTAACTTCCAAAGGATTCTTTCTCAAGAATTAAGCCTCTTCCTCCGTCGCTTCCTTCTCTTTTTCCTCTTTCACCAGGTTTCTGAATGGGGTGGGGAAGGGGGTCTCGAACTCCATCTTCTCTCCCGTCATGGGGTGGTAGAAGAATAGGCGGAAGGCATGCAGGCAGAGTCGTCCTAATGGGTTGGGCATGTATTGTCCTTCGAGTCCGTATTTGGGATCGCCCACCACGGGGTAGCCGATGTCCTGCATGTGCACCCTGATCTGGTTCTTGCGTCCTGTCTCCAGTCGCAGTTCCACGAGCGAGTAGTCAGTCGATGCTGCCACGCGTCGGAAGTGTGTGATGGCCAGTTTGCCACCGTTGTCGGTAGGCGACGAGTAGGTGACGTATGCCTTGTTGTCCGTCAGGTAGCTGCGCACCGTGCCACCCTCCTGCTCCATCTGCCCTAACACCACCGCGCAATACCTGCGGTCATAGACGCGGCCCTTCCAGTCCTCCTGCAATATCTTGGCCGCCTCAATGCTCTTGGCGTATATCATCAGGCCGCTTGTGTCGCGGTCCAGTCGGTGCACGCAATGGGCATGGCACTTGAAGTGGCGGCGCTGGAAGTATTCGTCCAGCACGTTCTTGATGCAGTACTGCTTGGCTGTGGCAGCCATCGACAGTATGCCCGGAGCCTTCTCAATGACGATGATGTCCTTGTCTTCATATACTATCTTTACCCACTTGCTCTGCAGTTCTGTGCTGCGTCGGTGCTTGCTGATGCGCACCTTCATGCCAGGCTGCAGGGGGTAGTCGTGCTGGGTCACCAGTTTGTAGTTCACGCTTACGCCGTGTCCCTTCAGTATGTCCTTCAGTTTGTTACGGCTGATGCCAGACATTTGCTTCGCGATGAACTCGGTGATGGTACAGGGTTCCTTTACCGTGAACTCGTGATATTTGGATGCTGCGTATGCTTCGCCGGATTGGTTTCTCATATCTCGTTATGTTGTTGTTCTGTCGCCTCTGCGAATTTTTCTACAAAGTTAATATATAATTTTAAAAATTGTTCTTTTTTGTCCGGAAATGTTGAGTTAAAATGTCGTTTTGCTCTCATCTTGCTGTTTTTGGCGCAGAAAACGAATGCAGTTTTTTGTTCTTTCTGCGTTTTTGCTTACCTTTGTAGTCAAAACGATACAATTGTGAATACAATAATACAGACGATAGGAGATTTCCTCTGGGGCTGGCCCATGATTGTCTTGCTTCTGGGCACCCACATTTTCCTTACCATACGCTTGCGCTTTCCTCAGCGTAAGATTTTCAAGGCCATCCGTTTAAGCGTGAAGCGCGATGAGGGCTCGCCGGGCGATGTGAGCCAGTTTGGTGCGCTTGCCACCTCGCTGGCTGCCACCATCGGCACGGGCAACATCGTAGGCGTGGCCACCGCCGTGGCGCTGGGTGGTCCCGGTGCCATCTTCTGGTGTTGGGTTACGGGTGTCTTTGGCATAGCCACCAAGTATGCTGAAGGCCTCCTGGCCGTGAAGTATCGTGTCAAGACTCGCTCGGGCAAGATGATTGGCGGTCCGATGTATGCCTTGCAGAAGGGGTTGGGACTGAAGTGGATGGCCATACTTTTCTGCATCTTTACCGCCGTGGCCTCATTTGGCATCGGCAATATGGTGCAGAGCAATGCCATTTCCCTGCTTTGCCAAGAGTCGATGGGGGCTCCTGAGTGGGTCACCGGACTTGTCGTCACCCTTGTGGCTGCCCTTGTCATCCTCTTTGGCGTGAAGGGCATTGCCAGGGTTTGCACCACCTTCGTGCCACTTATGGCCATCCTCTATGTGCTGGGCTGCCTGTACATTCTTTTCGTTAATGGCGAATACCTCTGGCCAGCCATCCAGCTCATCATCACTTCTGCCTTCAATCCCGAGGCTGCGGGTGGAGGCTTTGTGGGTGGTTCGCTCATCCTCACGGCTCGCTACGGCATAGCCCGTGGCTTGTTCAGCAACGAGAGCGGTATGGGTAGCGCACCCATTGTGGCGGCTGCCGCACAGACCAAGGACCCTGTGCGCCAGGCGCTTGTGTCCAGCTCAGCCACGTTCTGGGACACCGTGGTCATCTGTCTCCTTACCGGACTTGTCATCACCACCAGCATACTGGCCTATCCTGAGATTACCTACGATGACGGTGGCGCGCTCACCAAGGCTGCCTTCAGCAAGATTCCCACCATTGGCTCTCCTCTGCTTACTTTTGGTGTCATTACTTTTGCCTTCAGCACCATTCTGGGATGGAGCTACTACGGTGAACGTGCTGTGGAGTATCTGGGTGGTTACAGGGTGGTGTGGTTCTATCGTGTGCTTTTCATCGTTGCCATCTTCTTTGGCAGCGTGTTCGAGCTCAATCTGGTGTGGAGCCTCTCCGACCTCATGAATGCCCTCATGGCCATTCCCAACCTCGTCTCCCTCCTTCTGCTCAGTGGCGTTGTGGTGGCTGAGACGCGAAGGCATCAATGACAATTCACAATGCACAATTGGCTGCGCGATGTTGTGTTTTGACGCACTTTTGAAGACGTTCAAAAGTCGATGCAGAGGTGCAAAGTTTTTCGACCTGTACAAATGAAATAGATGTTTGTACTTCCATTTGTACAGGTCGAAGTTTTGTTATTATTGCTTGGGGTGGTTGTTAATAGATCTTCATTCTGCCGAGAGTAGGATCAGTGTCCCCGTATGCATCTTTATACCAATCATAGACACTTTCTGTTACGTAAATATCACATGTTGTTTCGTCAAATGCATTATCTCCTATGTATCCAACGCTGCCAGGAATAGTGATGCTTGAGAGACCAGCGCAGTTCTGAAATGCAAAAATTCCTATGGATTCCACACCGTTAGGAATAGTGATGCTTGAGAGACCACCGCAATTCTGAAATGCATAATCTGCTATTTTCTTCACGTTGTTGCCAAGTGTGACTTTTTCAAAAGTACTGCATAGATATACGAATTCTTCGGCATTGTAATTCACTTCTTTCAAATCTGTGGCGTCAAATGCATATTCTCCTATGCTTTTTACGCTGCCAGGAATAGTGATGCTTGAGACACTGCAATTGGAAAATGCATATTCTCCTATGGATTCCAAGCCGTCAGAAATGGTGATGCTTGAGAGACCACCGCAATTCTGAAATGCATATTCTCCTATGCTTTTTACGCTGCTAGGAATAGTGATGCTTGAGACACTGCAATTGGAAAATGCAAAACCTCCTATGCTTTTTACGCTGCCAGGAATAGTGATACCTACAAGGTTTTCAATATTTTCAAAGGCGCCTTCTTCGATAGTCTCAAGTCCATCGGGGAGGATAAGGTTTACGTATGCGGGTGAATTAGATAAAGCTTCATGTACATCTTCCCAGTGTTCTGCAATGTCACTTACGCAGACTGTTACTGTTTCTCCTGCATGATCAAAAAGATATTCAGCCAAATTTTTAGCAGTAGATTTATTATCCAACTCAGTTGGGAGCGCATTGAAGGCCCTTACTTGATTAGCTAATGTTATTACCTCAGTGTCCACGCTGTATTGGGCGAATTGATCTCCATTGTATAGGGTGAGGGTGAGGCCATTCTCGAACACTGTGGGTATCAGCGCGATGTAGTAAACCTTGCCTTCCGTCATACCTCCCGAAAGGGTGATTACGGAAGATGCGCCGTCAGCGGCCTTTAAGCTGCCGTCGCTCTCTATTGTGAAGTCTCCCGCTATCTCTTCGCCGTTGTTGCCTCTCAGTATTACCTTGTCGAGGTCGCATGGGGCGGTGAACTTCAGGAATGAGTTGCGTGTCTGGAACAGGAAGCACGTCTGGCTGATTCCTGAGGTGGCGGTCATGATATGAGCCTCAGGGTCGAAAGTGCCAGCGTAAGGCGTTTGTTCGGCTTTCAGGTTTCCGGCGGATATCGTCTCACCTGCGTTTGCAGTATATGCTGATTGGGGATAAAACGCCGTATAAGCGCCTATCGTACCATCACTAAAAGTGGCAGTAAATGAGCATGTAGGCGAGGTCTCAGTGTTGCCTTCAGGCAGAGTGGCAGTGGCTTCCGAAAAATCCAGGTTGCCGTCCTGTATCAAGATCTGGTCATCTTTCTGGAAAACCAGTTTCAGTCCATTCACTGCATCGATGGCAGTACGGGTGGCAGCGCCGTTGCTCATGCCAGCCGTGAAGGTCAGCGTTGTCTGGTTGCCTTCTATGATATCGCTTTCGTTGCTGCACGATGCAAGTGCCATCGCAGCAATCATTATTGTTGACAAATAATACTTTTTCATCTTCGTAGTCGCTTAGTTAAATTCCTTCTCCTTCTTTAAGGTCATTGATGCCGGATGGTTGCTCTACCGTCCATCCCTCTGGCACACTGTCTGGTCCCTTGATAACATACCAGAGGGCAGCAGGGTTTATCACCAAGGTGCCGGTGGCTGCTACGCCAGAAAGCCAGCCGCCTGTAAGGAAAGTAGTTGGATTGGTGGTAAAGGCTGCTTTTACGTAGTTCAGGTTGCTGCAGCCAGAGAACATGCCAACATAGCACCCCTCGACCAACGTAGTAGCAGGCAACTCTGGAGCTGTTTCAAGGCTTGTGCAGCCATTGAACATGCCAATATAACAATGGTTTTCCAATGTGGTAGCTGGCAGAGTCTCCGGTGCAGTGGTAAGGCTTGTGCAGCCATTGAACATGCCACTATAGCAAGACCCAGCCAATGTGGTAGCTGGCAGAGTCTCCGGTGCAGTGGTAAGACTTGTGCAGCCATAGAACATGCCATTATAGCAAAACCCAGCCAATGTGGTAGCAGGCAATGCTGGTGCCGTGGTAAGACTTGTGCAGTCAAGGAACATTAATTGATAGCACCCATTAGCCAATGTGGTAGCAGGCAATGCTGGTGCTGTGGTAAGATTGCTACAAGATTGGAACATACTATCATAGCAGTTCTCAGCTAACGTGGTAGCAGGCAAGGCTGGTGCAGACGTGAGCTGACTACAATAACAAAACAACTCGCAGAAACGAGCATTCGCGGTGCTTGTGGTTTCATAGCTCGTAAAATCTACCAATGTGCGGATATCGCCCGAGCAGGCAACAGGTGCATCATTGCCGAAGGTAATCGTAGAATGATCACTTGTACTTTTAGCCGTACCCCAACCGTTTGAGCCGCGCAGACGGAGGTCATCGCCATTGCCGAAGGTCACAGTAGTGGTACCAAGCGTTGACCAGGCTCCGCCACCTACCGAGTATTCCATGCCTTCTACCGCCTTGCTCATAGTAAGTGTCTGTGTGCTGGCTGCGCTGAAGGTAACGTATGGAGGGTTGATGACGTTCTCATCGCCCAAAGCAGGAGTGCCCATGTTCGACACCTTGTTGCGGCCCAGCGTGTAGCTGCTGCTGGTGCGCTTCACATAATCGGTGCCATCAGTCTTTGAAAACACCATCATTATACCCTCTGTGAAGGTCTGAGGCAGGGTGGCGATGTAGTAGGTCTTGCCCTCCTCGATGGTGCCTGTCAGTGTGATGCTCGATGTGCCATTGGCAGTGACTTCGGCGGTAGGCTCACCGGCGTTATAGTCGAGCGTCAAGGTACCAGCCATATTGCCTGCATGGGCATTGTCGAAGATGCTTACAGACCTGCAGTCGAACGGAGCCACGAACTTGAAGTACGATGCCACGTTCTTGAACTCCAGAGCCGATGCCTCGCCCACAGCCTGTGCCATCATCAGACCAGCGGCAGGGTCGAAGCTGCCCTCGGTAGCCGTCTGTATGGCAGGGAAGACAATGTCTGTAACCTTGCCATCATCGGTGAGGGTGATGGAGTGGTTGGCAGTGGTACTTCCCCCGTTGACATACGCCAAGATATGGTCATACTCTTCTTGGGTGATATAGTACACATCAAGGGAAACATTCAAATAATCGAAATTAAATCGAACGTATTGATTATATAGTTCCTGCTGTTTCTGGCTAAGTTCTTCCCATGGCTTATCTACATAAAGAAAATTATAGATAGCATTAAAATCTTCCATTTTAATGATATCATTAACTGCATCATTATAGCAATCCTCCTCTTGAAACTCACAAAACGCCTTATAAGTACCCCGTTCCTCGTCCGACAGCTTATCCCACGTCATATTGAATTGTTCCTCGTTCTTCGCATAGCGAGGATAGAGGGCGGTGTAAACGGTCTCGTCGGTTACGGACTCCAGTACGCTACCGGTGAAAGTGCCGCTGCTGGTGTTAGCTCCTCCTGTGAGCGAGAAGTCCACGTTGTCGAAGCCGAGAAGCGTATTGGCATCGCGGTAGAGCACGGTGAACTTGTCGCCTGCCGTCCAGACGATCTGCTTGGAGTCCTCCGACGAGATGGCGGCACGTGTTGCTCCGTTCTCTTCCTGTACGGCGGTGAGGGTGATGTGCTTGCGAGCCACCTCCGGCTGCTGTGGGTTGTTCTCTACGATGGCATCGTCGCTACATGCAGCCAGTGCCATAGTGCCTGCCACTAAGGCAAGCAGGTTCTTTGTTGTCTTTTTCATAAATCTATGCTTGCTTTAATGGT
>JAKSLO010000068.1 GCA_024401185.1 Bacteroidaceae bacterium
TCAATATTTCCTCTTCAGGATGATATAGATGATGACAGGGGCACCGAAGATGGGAGTGACGGCATTGAGGGGGATAATCATCTGCTGAGGCATTACGCAGATCAAGTTGCAGAGCATGGCAATGGCTCCACCCGTCAGCATGGTGGCAGGCAGAAGCACTTTGTGGTCAGAGGTGCGTACCACCATGCGTGCTATGTGCGGAACTGCCAAACCAATGAACGAGATGGGGCCGCAGAAGGCGGTGGTGACGGCCGTGAGGATGCCCGTGGACAAGAGCACCGTGCGACGCACCCTGCCAAGGTTAATGCCGAGGTTGCTGGCATAGTCCTCACCCAGCAAGAGGGCGTTGAACGACTTGATGAGCACCATGGCCAGCACGATGCCCAGCAATGAGATGCCACACATAAGGGGCAGCTGCGACAGACTGACGTTACTGAAACTACCCATGCCCCAACTCACGTAGCTGTGCACGTTCTCCACCGTGGCAAAGAAGTTGAGCAACGTAACGGCCGATGATGAGAGGTAGCCCACCATAATGCCCATGATGAGGATGACGAGGTTGTTCTTGAGAAACTTGGTAACACCCAGATAGAGCATCGTGATGACCACGGCACCCATAAAGGCACCCGTCACTACCGACAGACTGCCACCCAGTTGCAGGCCACTCCCCATCTCGCCACCAGCCCCCACCACGCCGCCCATAGACAGCATCACGATGGCCACGCCCAACGAGGCTCCGTTGGAGATGCCCAGCACAGAAGGTCCTGCCAGTGGATTGCGGAAAAACGTCTGCAGCACCAAGCCCGACACTGCCAGCGAAGCACCACACATCAATGCCGTGATGGCCTGCGGGAGGCGCGACTGCAGGATGATGAAATTCCAGCTGGCCTTGTCGGCCTCGCCACCCGTCAGCACACGCAAAGCCTGGTCGAAGGGTATGCTCACGCTGCCGAAAACCAGGTTGCACACAAAGAGCACCACAATGCTCACGGCAAGGAGGATGAGTATCGTTCTGTGCCTCATGGCTCCACGTGTTGGTAGTAAGTGGTGCGATAGCCTTCACCCATCACTTCGGGGTGGAAGATGTGCACATACTCGCGCAGCAGCACCTCGGGGTGGAAGGGGGTAACCATGTAGAAATCTGTGTGACTGAGGTTTACACCCCACACTTTGTGCCCTTGGTATGCCTTGAGTTTGACGTATCCGTCCCAGTCGGCGGCTATATCGCGGTCAGTAAGGTCACCCTCCTCTTTGTAGTATTTCAGCATCCAGATGTCGGCATCCAGTCCTCTGTCAAGCACCACCTCGGGACTGTAGGGCACGCTACCGTTGGAAGTCTCATCGTAAAAAACATACTTGCCACCGGCATCGGTAATGATCTGTCCCACGGTACTGGCAGCACCTGCCACATACCAACTGGAGTTAAGTCTCTTGCCATCCAGCACAACGGGTTTCTCCTTGATGTCCTTTACCTTGTTCTTCAAGCCGTTATACTCCTTCTCGATAGCAAGGAAGATGCTGTCGGCCTTCTCGCGCTTGCCCACCAGCAAGCCATAGAATCGCATCCACTCGGCACGCTGCAGGGGACCAGTCTCCATATAGTCGCAGCACTCTATCACGGGTATGCCCACGTTGAAGAGTTTGGCATAGCTGTTGTTGTCCTCCATGGCCGAGATGATGACCGCGTCGGGCGAGAAGTCGATAACCTTCTCCACATCTACCGCCTTGCTTGTACCGCAATCCACCACCTTGCCGCTTCTAATGTCCTCCTGCAGCTTGTCGATGTACATATATTCGCCATCGCCTACGGCACCGATGGCATTGAGAGCTCCCAGTTCATTGAAAAGTGACGAGTGCACGGACACGTAGCACAACATTCGCGAGAGCGGGGTACGAATAAGGTCGCCTTCGGGCAGTTGTTCGGGCACCTCTGCCTCTCTGGGCACCAGCACATAGCGATGCAGCACACGGGCAGAGTCCCATGGGTTCTTAATCTCAGCAGCCACATATCCCTCGCCCTCCTTGAGCTGTATCATAGTGGCATACTTCATCTCAACGTTGTGCTGCACCCCCTCCGTGTGCTTTGCCTCCTTCTGGCATGCCGACACCGTCAGCATTGCACCAAGCATCAACAGATGCAATATTTTTCTTGTTTTCATCATTTCAGTTTATTTTTTTGTTTTGGGGAAGTTAGCTACGCGGAAGTTGCCTTATTCGTCCCACTGAGGTTGCGCCACACTACCCCATTGCTGCAAATCGTCATTAGCCTCGATGCGGTTTTCTATGGCATCATCAAGCGGAGCAAAGAAGTCGTAACCCGTGATGCGCTCTATCTCATCCACCGAGCACACAGCATCCTCCAGCAACTGCTCAGAGGCATCGTTGCGGTAGATGAAGCCCAATGCCTTCTCGCTTCCCTGACGCGTAGAGAGTATGACCTTGAAGAACTTATGAGGAATGCCCACAAAGAAGGACTTCTTCTTGTTCAGGTTCTTTACCTGTCGGTTCTTCTCGTAGATAGGACCACATACAATGTACACACTACCCTCTTCAGCAGCCCATTGACGCTCGGCACGCTCCAGCCAGTCCCACCAGAGTTTGTTCAGTTCGAAGGTCTGCGGACACATATTGGTCATGTAGAATGAATCGTCCATAGCCTCGCGACTCCACTTCTGGTCGCCAGCCGGACACATGTGTCCACGGCTATAGCCCGAACCGCTGTAGGTACTGGGGCGCACAGCATGGCGTGCAGGTATCGAGGGGTCTTCCTTGAACTCATCACCACGTCCTACCCTGCCTTTCGACTCCTGGCGCGTAAGTTGCCAAGCCACCCAGAAAGGGTTGTGGTTCAAGGTGTCATAGCTCAGCGTGTAGCCGGTATGCTCCACCAGCACGCCATGACTTGCACCACCTTGAGGCAGTTCAAGAGGCGCAGTTGCAGACACTTGAGAGTACAACTCACTCTTCCCAATGCCTTCTTCATGGCTGGCACGCCCACTATCAGGCATGGCTTGCTGTACCGTCTTCTGTTCTGCCTTCCCGGTATCCTTGTCATGCTGACCACCCTTCAGCCAATAGCCGCCCAGCGCCAAGAGGGCAGCCACAAGTACGCCAAGGCCTGTTGTTTTCTTATTGTTCCTACTCATTGTTTTCATTGGTTTACTTCGTCCGTATCACGAAGAAGTAGCTATTATGCTGCAAAGTTAGCAAATAATACATACATAAGCAAGGCCATACAGGCTCAAAACACGATTATATACGCCCTACATGCTATTCTTTTGCCTGAAAATGTTGTATATCTCGTGGATAATACCTAAATTTGCCTTCGTTAACGAAAACTTTTACTAACATTTATATTTTTTACCAGTATGCTAAGGAAACTGCATTTCATCACACTATCGCTGGCAATGTGCATCAATGCCAATGCACAGCAGTCAAACGTCAACCTCAGTTACAATCCACAGAAGGATACCGAAGGCCTCATCCCCTTCAGTGCCTCGCTCAACTCCCCGCAAGTGAACGATGACCACACCGTGATATTCCGCATCAAAGCTCCTCAAGCCCATGAGGTAAAGCTGTCGGGAGCCATGCTTACCGTAATGCACGAGAGAAATCCGCTTCCATTCACCAAGGGCGATGACGGCATCTGGACGTTAAAGATCGGTCCTCTGCCTGTGGACATGTATCAATACAACATCGTCATCGATGGCGTCAGCATGGCCGACCCCAACAACACATATGCTGCCTTCACAGCCATGCCTCCCTACAGCGAGCTGATAGTGCACGGCAATGAACCACAATGGTATGATGCCAAGCCCGTGCCTCATGGCTCCGTGACACGTTACATCTACACAAGTTCCGTGACAGGTGGCGAACGCGAAATGTACGTCTATACTCCTCCTACGTTCAATCCCAAGAAGAAATACCCTGTACTCTATCTCATGGGTGGTAGTGGCGAATTGCCCTCCAACTGGATGTACGACGGTCGTGTGAACTTCATCATGGACAATCTGCTGTCCGAAGGCAAAGCTGCGCCCATGATTATTGCCATCATCAACAACCAGGTAGTGCACCGCAACCATCCCAAGCACGCCGACCTCACATTCGACATCATGGCACGCGAATTGCGCGACGTTATCGTTCCCTTTGTTGACAGCCACTACAACACCGTGGCCAATCCTCACGGCCGTGCATTGTCAGGTCTTTCCATGGGTGGACGCCACACCATGTTCAGCGGTATGGAGAGCAACCTCGACTTGTTTGGCAACTTCGGAGTGCTGAGTGCCGGTGATGGCGACCCCGAGAAGACTATGCCCAAATTCTTTGGCACAAAGGATGTCAACAGCAAGATTGACTACCTCTTCATTGGACAAGGCACAGAGGAGGAGGCGGGCTTCTTCAACGCACGCGTCAAAGGTCTTACCAATGCGCTCAAAGCTCATAACATCAAGCACGAATACTACGCTGGCGGTCACGGAGGACACGACTGGTCAACATGGCGCCACCTGCTTTACTATCGCTTCCTTCCTAATCTCTTCAAGAACATCAAATAACTTGATGAGCCTTAGGCATGCTTAGGCCCTAGATGGCCTAAAAAGACAAGGAAAACTATAAGAACTAGAAAGCCTAGAAAAACTAGAAAAGCTAGAAAGCCTAGAAAAACTAGAAGAGCCAGAAAAGCTAGAAAAACCAGGAAGTCTCCCCCCTAGCAAAATCCCTTAAGAAAAACGCCCCCTCCGCCCTGCCCCTAAAGTGAGCTGGACGGAGGGGGGGTTATCTAACCTAACTTCAATATGCTTACTTCTGCACCATCTCGGTCTTGGTGTTGGCAATGACAGCACCACCACCTACACCACACTCAAACTGACCAAGGAATGCACCGGTATTGCCATCGTACATAGCCACATAGCCAGCCACCTTGTAATCGGCACTGGTAGTGCCAGCCTTGAGCTGATAAGAGGTAATGAAGACAATATTCTTGACGGGGTCAACAGAGATCATATTGGGGTACAGAATCTCATTGCCAGCGCAGAAGGTAGAAAGCTTGCCACTCTTCACATCGTACACCTTGTACTCAGGAGCATGTCCCTTGTAAGGAGCATCGATGATGTAGATCTTGTCGTTGCTGGCAGCAATGGTAGAAGCTGCGCAAATGGTATTAAGGATCTTGCCATCAGCATCAATCTCAAAGAGGTTTTGGTCAATCTGACTGCCACCCTCGCCACCATAGTAGCCCTTGTCCTGCATGAAGAGACGGCCGTCAACCACTACAAGGTCGGTGGGATTGCGGAAGGCATCGTTTGTGATAATAGTGCTCTGACCAGTAGCCACATTGATCTTGGTCACGCTGGGAGTACCGTGCTCAGCCTTGCCATACTTACCATAGTCGGTATCGCCAGTATAGACACAATCCTTGTAGAAGCAGATACCATCGCTGTAGTCACCACTCTTGAAGGTCTTGGTAATGGTGTTGGTCAAAGTATCGATGGCGAATACGGTATTGGCATAGCTTGCCACATAGACGTAGCCATTGCCAGCACATACATCACGACCCTTTACACCTACGCCGTCAACCTCGGTCTTCAAAGTAGCTACCTCCTTGAGAGTCTTGCGGTCGGCAATGAAGACGGTATTCTCCACCGAACCTACAATATAGATCTTACTACCATAAACCACGCAACCAGGCAATGTAAGACCCAGCGACTTACCATTGGCAGCCTGATACACATTCTGGGTAGCCGTCTTGGTATTGTAGTCGTAGTAGGTAAGTGAACCATCGATCTTACCCGACTGGTTACCGCTGTTAATAACAAACACACCCTCAGAAGTGGTTACTTCTTTCAACTCAGGAGCCTCGTCCTTGTCGTCGCACGATGTCAATGTCAATGCGGCAAATGCTGCAATAGCAGCAAAGGAAATGTACTTTTTCATTTTAATTTTCAGTTAATTAAACTATATTATTTACTATATTCCTTACACTTTCTGATCTAAAGCTTATACCTCGCCGTGCACATCCACGACCTGCCAGGCATGGGATAATAACCCACAATCTCATACTGCATGTTGAGAAGGTTCTTGAGGTCGAAACGCAGGTGCACATAATGGCTTCCCTTGATGGCAAGCGTGCGATAGAGCGTAAGACCGAGGTTGGTATAACCAGGCAGCATAGTGCCTCGCCAATGCTCATTATTCGGCCAGCGACTGGTTGACACTACCACATTGGCAGAGAGGTTTGCCCAGGGATTCTCCCATGCCAACGAAGCACTTCCACTCTGCTCGGGCGTATAGGCCACCTGCAGGTTGTAATAGGGAGAGACAGGGCCGCCCGTCTTGTCACGCACCTTCTGCAAGGTGTAGTTGCCCGAAAAGAGAAGCCTATGCTGTGACGACAACTGCTGATGCACGAAGGCCGTGACATCAAGTCCCCGCGTGTGCACACTACCCAGATTCACGTTCGTCCACTTGAACATGTCGTAAGGGATGGACACAATCTTGTCTTTCACCTTATTGAAATAGCCATCGACTGTGAGGCCAAAACTGGACGACAAGCCATAGTGACGGTTCCACGTCACGCCCAGGTTAACCTGATTGGTGCGCTCGGGATTGAGGTCGGTACTGCCATAATGCTCATAGTATGACTCGCTGAAAGTAGGGGCACGGAAGATGTCCTTATACGACACACGCAGATATAAGTCTTCCTTTCTCAAAACCCTATAGCTTACTGACAACGAAGGTGATAAGTGGTCAATATTCTTAGCACTCTCTCCCATTTCCGCCTTGTTGCGGTAGAGTGATTCGAGGAGTCGACCCACAAGGGTAAAACGTCCGTCGGTGTACTTCACAGCCACCGTCTGCAACACGGTGTTACGGCGTGGAGAGCGATAGGTGGACACATCACCTCCCGTGAGATTGTTGAACGAATAATCGGCTGAATAGTCGGCAGACAAGTGCTTGTTGAAGGTGTAGAGCAAGCTGGCCGAGGTGTAGTATTCGCGCTGCCAATATTGATGGTCCTTCACGCCATGCGGATAGGCAGGATCCTTGTAGTCGGTCATCAGGTAGTTGAACTTAGCCACGTAAGCCAGTTTCAGCTTGGGTGCCAGCGTGGCAATCCAACCCAACTGTGCAAAGGCATTCTGGTCATGTATGTGCTCACGGCTATCGTTCACATAGTAATGCACCATGCCAGGCAACTGACGTGAGTTGTCGTAGAAGTAGGTCTTGAGCGTCAGCGTGTGGTCATCGGTAGGACGATACACCAAACTCAGCTCACCATGTCCCGAGTTCATGCGCGAATTATTGCGTCGGGCATTCACCTTTTGGTTCACGTTGTTGATGGTGTAAGGGTAGTCATTGTCGGCATGGATGAAATCGGCTACCACCCCCATACCCAAGCAATGTGTGAAGTTCTTGTCGAAACGGATATGCGGATTGAGGTAATCCCATGACCCTGCGCGCAACTGTACCGTGGCATGTGCTGAAAGGTCGTCGGAAGGCAGTCGCATAGTGTTGACATAGAGCGAGGCAGCCGCAGCGGCATTTCTGGCAGGCTGGAAGATGTCATCGTGGTCGCCCACCACCAAAGAGAGGTCGGAGACATTATCCAACGAGTAGCGCGACATGTCGATGCTGCCCGACTGGTTATTGCTCAGCGACACGCCATCATACACCACCGAGGTGTGCTTGCTGCCAAAGCCACGCACGCTCACCGTCTTCAGGCCTCCTGCACCACCATAGTCGCGCAGGGTGATACCGGGCAACTTGCTCAAGGCGCTGCTCATGTCGGTCACTCCCAGACGGTCCAAACTACTCTGCGAGAGCGAATACATGGGAGCCGTACTGCGATAGTCGTTCGTCTGCACACCACCCAGCACCACAACCTCGCCCAGCGTGTCGTTCTTCACACGGGCATCATCGTGTTGCGCATGAAGGCGTGCCACACTCACCATCGTCATGCTTATGACGACGCACAATCGCAATTCGTACTTTTTCAATTGAACAAAAATTATTACGCCCCTATCCTGGGAGCAGGTTAATAATTGATGGTCATGGCAGGTATTCTGGCTTACCGACGAGTCGTGGTCGTCTTCCCAACCTTATGGTCAGTGACGTGTTTGACCAGCTCACAATGCGGTTCACAGCTGCAGGAACAGCTCAGGTTCTTCACCTGATTCCCTTGCACGAGTAACGCCAAGAAATCATTCTGCGGCGCCCTCGTTTCCAAAACCGGGTGCAAAATTACACCATTCCATCGAAATCTGCAAATAAAACCAACATTTATCTGCTTTATGCGCACATATTGAAATATTATGAGTATATTTGCAGACACAAAGTTCAACAAAAACAAGTAACCATGAAGAAAATTTCACTTTTAGGCATTAGCCTGATGCTCTCAGCATCAAGTATGATGGCGCAGAACATGCAGCCATCCACAAACATTCGTAACGCACGCTTTCCTCAGATAACAAGCGACCATCGTGGCATCTTCCAGCTGCGTGCTCCCGAGGCAAAGGATGTGCAGGTTGACATCTGCGGCAAGAAGTACCCCATGACCCGCGACGACAAGGGTGTGTGGACGGTAACCACCGACCCCCTTATGTCGGGCATCAACTATTATTTCATGTACGTGGATGGCGTACAGGTCAGCGACCCCGCCAGCGAGACGTTCTACGGCTGCAGTCGCATGTCAAGTTGCCTTGAGGTACCTTATGCCGATGGTGACAAGCGCTTTGAGATGGCCGACGTGCCTCATGGCGAGACCACAATGCGTCGCTATTACTCAAAGACGGAGGGTGCCTACCGCCGTATGTTCATCTACCTGCCTGCATCCTACCAGAAGGATGCCAAGAAGACCTACCCCGTACTCTACATCCAGCATGGTGGTGGCGAGGACGAACGTGGATGGGCTTTGCAGGGGCGTACCGACATCATCCTTGACAACCTCATTGCACAAGGCAAGGCTAAGGATATGATTGTGGTAATGCCCGATGGCAACTGCCGCGACTTCATCAAGGAACTCACCGAGGAGGTCATCCCCGTAGTAGAGAGCACCTACCGCGTGAAGAAGGATGCTGCCAGCCGTGCCATGGCAGGACTTTCTATGGGTGGCATACAGACACTCAACATCGCTGTCGAGAAACCAGAGCTTTTCCAGTATATTGGTGTGTTCAGTTCGGGTTGGTTTGCCAATGGCAACAACCGCATGGGTGGCACCAACCAGGAAGACCCCTACAAGAAGCTCTCGGCACGCAAGGACTATTACAACAAGCAGTTCAAGGAGTTCTACCTCACCATGGGTGACGAACAGGACATTGCCTACAACAACTGCAAGGTGATGCGCCAGCGCTTCGATGAAATCGGCATCAAGTACAAGTATTTCAGCACTCCAGGTGGTCACACATGGCCCGTGTGGCGCGAGAGCTTGTACCAGTTCGCACAGTTATTGTGGAAGTAAATATGTAATGCTATTGCTGTATGGTGACTTGCGTGGCACCATATCCGTACTCGCGGAATGAGGCATCCTGCCAAGTGCATTTCTTGTAGCGGTATTTCAGTTCCTGCAACAGGTTGCGACGCAACACACCATCGCCTTTGCCGTGGATGAAGACAATCTTCTTTCCCGTATGCTTGAGGTTCTCATCCATCACACGACGGAACTCCTTCATCTGGTACAGCAGGATGTCGGCATTACTCATGCCAGCAGCTGTATCGAGCAACTTGTCGATGTGGAGGTCAAACTCAAGGATGCTGTTTTTCTTAGTGCGAGGCGCAGCAGGTTCTTCCTGCGTCTTCTGAACTTTCTGAGGAGCTGCACCCTGCATAGCGGTTTGCAGCTTCTCTGCATCAACAAACAAGGCACGTACCGACTTATCATCGCGCACCACGGGAACCTCCCATGTGGGTGAGTCAAAATGCTGTGAGGCGTGGAACGAATGCAATTTATAGAACTTGGTGCAATCCAGTTTGATCTCGGTAGTGAGGGCAGGCTTCAGGATGAACGACTTGCCTTCCTTCCATGCCAAAGTTTGCACGCACACGTATTCCAGGTCGTTAAGATCCTCTCTCTCAAGCGTCTCTACAAACACCTTGCCATTGGGAGGCACCACGCCATTAAAGCGCATCGCCCAGTTCTCCCCTTGGGCATGCATGTAGAGCACCTGCACGTAGTAGTTGCTTTCGTTCACAAAGTAGGTCTTGATGCTCGACGACGACACGCGTTTCACGTCGGTAGGCACAAAGCATAGCGTGAGATTCTGCACATCGGCACCCTTACGCTCCAAGGGAGTTGCCTTGAAGGTAACGGGGCGCTCGCTGGGATCCCAGTCTTCTTCCTCGTCATCGTCGTCAAAATCACCGCTCAACTGTGCCTTGAGCGAGGTGGGAGCCGGCTTCTCCTCACCGACGAACTCGCCATTCTCATCATCCCAGTTGCTGGCCACCTTCGTGCCACCACCCTTTCCTTTCTTCTCTGCCTTGGGGATATTATAGTTATCGGTATCCACCACCACTACCTGGTCGATGGGCATGGGGATGTCAAAGCCATCCTTGTCCTCCACCAGTACGGTATGCTTACCCTGGAATCCACTCACTACACCGCCTCCCACTTCATTGAGGAAACGCACTTTATCGCCTATCTTCATCGTTCTTTTATTGTTGGTTTCAGAAAACAAAGATACAATAAATATTGCTGAATGGCACTACAACCAGCACCTTTTTGCACAACTATGCTGACTTTACAATCATTTTAGATGCTAATTACGCAGATTTCATGTTTTTTTATGTGTTTTCTCAACCAAAAACACTAACTTTGTTAGCGATGAAAAAGACAAAGCAAAAGAGCATCACGCTCGAAACAATCAAGGCCATGAAGCGAGGCAGTCGCGAAGCCGAGATGGAACTGCTGGGACCAGGGTTCCATGCCAAGGATCACGTGCATAGGTCAAAGAAGACTTACACACGCAAGCTGAAGCACAAGCCTCCCTTCACATAGCCAAGATGACAAGGATGTAAAGTAACTTATAACTGCAATTCTAATTATGGAAACTAACGAAAAGACAACTCCCAAGACGGAACGTACCTACCGTTGCAACGACTGTGGCAATACCATCTATCGCCACGAAGTATTCTGCTCAAAATGCGGAAAGACACTCGACAGATATGACTTTGAGGAGAAATAGTTCTCCTCACAAAAAACATAATTATGAAAAAACTATTAGTATCGGCCATGACTGTCATGGCAAGCCTTTCGATGCAGGCACAAGACATCAAGTTGCCTGCACCCAATGTGAACCGCAGCACCATGAGTGTGATGCAAGCGCTCAACACCCGTCACTCGGTGCGCGACTACAGCAGTAAGGAACTCAGCCAACAGGAACTCAGCGACCTCTGCTGGGCAGCTTGTGGCAAGTCGCGCGATGATGACCACCGCACAGCCCCCACTGCCATGAACCGCAAGGAGATTCGTCTTTACGTGTTCACCGCAAAGGCTGTCTATGAATATAAGGCTGTAGAGAACATCCTTGCACAAGTGGCTACCGGCGATCACCGCGACATAGTGGCTGCATCGCAGAAGTTTGCCAGCGAGGCTCCCGTAAGCCTGCTCATGGTCATCGACTACAAACTGTTTGGCTCAAGTGCCGAGCATGCCCAGATGATGTGCGCAGTTGATGCCGGCATCGTGTCGCAGAACATCAACCTCTACTGCCAGGCAGCAGGCCTCGCCACCGTGACTCGTGGCACTATGGACAGCAAGGCCATCAAGGAACTGCTGAAGCTTAGTGACGAGCAGGTGCCTGCACTCAACAACCCCGTAGGATACCCCAAATAAGAAGACACACATGAAACTGGAATTTGCCATCGTAGATGCCAACACCCTGTCTGTAATGGGATTGAAGCATTTGCTTGAGAACATCATGCCGATGACCGAAATCAGCGTGTTCTCATCGTTCGAGGCTCTCGTCATTGCACAACCTGAACGCTTCATCCATTTCTTCGTGGCATCGGGCATCTACTTTGAGCATGCTCAGTTCTTCATCAAACAGCCTCACCGCAGCATCGTACTGGTGCACGGTGAGGCTTATCCTCATATTGCAGGACTTCTCACGCTGAACGTCTGTCAGGATGAGAAGTCGCTCGTCAAGTCGCTCATCCAACTGCAGCAACGTGGACGCGAGGCACGCAAGAACAATCCTGTGCCCGAGATGCGTCCCACCGAGATGCCCACCACCCCACTCTCTGCCCGCGAGGCAGAGGTAGCCGTGCTGCTGGCCAAAGGGCACATCAACAAAGAGGTGGCCGAGATGCTGAACATCAGCCTTACCACCGCCATCTCACACCGCAAGAACATCATGGAGAAACTAAAAGCCCACTCATTGGCCGACATCATTGTGCATGTCGTCATGAGCGGACTTATAAGCATTGAGGATTTATAAAAGTCCTCCAAAAAATCTTTTTTACAAAGTCACCTTCACATCAACTCCTACCTGCAAGGGTTTGCCATGCTGCTCAAAGCCACGACCCACGCTCTCAAAGTAGAAGGTGTTGTAACGTGCATCAGTAAGATTCTTGCCCCAAAGCGTGAGGGCAACTCCCTTTAGTTGCAAAGCCAGACGTGCGCCCAGCAACGAATAGAAATCCTGACTCACATTATTGGCTTCTGTCCAGTATATCTTGCCGGCACCTGTGTAGTCGGCTCCCAGCGTAACGCTCTCCAGCCATCTGCCGCATCTGCCACTACGCATGTCCCAGGTGTACGAGGCATCCACGTTGACCGTATGCTGTGGCACGTAGGGCACATAGTTGCCCGAGTAATCCACGCTCCCCCCCTGACCGGTGCTGCCCATATTCCATTCGGTAAACTTGGAATGGGCATAGCCGTAACTGCCACGCAGATAGAACCTGTAGTCGGGCGAATAAACCATGGAAAGTTCTGCACCATAGTTCTCGCTCTTGCCGGCATTCACCATCACGCGTCCCATGCCCGATTCCGCAAAGCGTGAGATTTGCTGGTTGCGGGTGTGCATGTAGAAGATGGCAGCATCGGCTTGCAGCACACCATGCGTAAGGAAGTTCTGGTGCGTACCCAGTTCGTAACTCCATGTGTATTCTGGCTTGTAGGCGATGCCATTTATGTTGGGGAGCTCAAACTTAGGCATATTCTCGTCCAGCGTCTTCGCCACGCTGCTTATCACCATGGGAGGCATTCCCATTTCTACGAAATTCTGAAGGTAACCCGTCACGCCCTTCTTGATGTCGTCCATCATATCCTCACGCAGGAAGCCTTGCATCAAGTCGCTGATCATCTGCACATTGTAGCCACCGCTTCGCATACCTTTTCCCAACGAGAAATACACATTTCCACCATGGTTCAGGTCGTATTTCAGCGAGAGTTTGGGCATCACGTTGTAGTTGTCCTGATGCGTGTCAAATTCCATAGTGATGTTTTTGCTCTGCTTTAGCCACACCTTCATCATAGGATTGGGATTGTTCATTGTGAAGTCAAATTCTATCATCGAATTTGAGTATGAGTCAATGCTATTGTGCTCATAGTCAAGGCGCAAGCCAAGCGATGCTGACAAGCGGTCGGTAATGTGGAAGGTACTCTGATGGAAGAATGCCACGTTTGTAGTGGGTGTATCGAAGACACCTACCATCGAGAAGGGAGCATTCTGGAACTCTACGCCCATACCCGTAAAGCCCATCTTGCTGAGGCTGGGTATCTTCGTCACATCAGGCATGTAGCCATTGATTACGCTGCCCAGCCAGGCTGCACCGTCGGCGTAGAAGGTCACAGGGGCATCGGTATGCAGTTGCTGGTGCATGATACTCACACCTGTCACCCAATCCCACACGGCATGCTCGCACGTGCTTCTGAAGGTAATCTCCTCGTTGAGAGTATGTATGCGCTGACGCTGTTCCAACGTATAGATGTCCTTGGCGATGAAGTCCTGATCCATGTACATGCGATCCTTCAGAAACTGGTAGGCGGTGACGGCATTCATCATCCACCCCTTGCCCTTATGCTGAAGGTTCACACTTCCATTCAGCATACCTCGGCGGTAGCGTCCATCGCGGTTGGCACTAATCTTACCCATCAGTTCGGCATAAGGCTCTGCCCCACCCTGCTGTCCGGTATAGTAATAGGGATAGGCATACTCATCGGTGTAGTCGTAATTCATCTTGGCATCCAGCCTCCAGTCATGGAGCATGCGCCACACAGCGCGCACGTTGCCACCTCCCGACTCCAATGCGTCGGCTTTCTTGCCCGTGTGGTCGTTCTCAAAGAAACCACTTCCACCCTCGTAATAGGCACTGGCAGAAAGGGCAAAACGCTTGTCGAAGACATTCTTGTACGAGAGCGAGGCGTTGCGGTGCATATCGCCCGAGGCAAAGCCCAGCTTCATCACAAGGTTGTCGGTGAGAGAGTCAAACGGGTCGATGGTCTTTACGTTCACTATGCCTCCCATGGAATTGCGTCCGTACAGGGTACCTTGTGGACCACGCAGCACGTCCACACGCTCTATATTGTCGAGGTTGAAGTCGTACGATGACTTGTCGATGTAGGGCACGCCATCCACATACAGCCCTACAGCGGGTGTGTTGATGCGCGAACCAATACCCCTTATGTAGATGGCACTTGTCAGTTTGCTTCCATAGTCGGGCATGAAGAAATTGGGTACCATCGACGACACTCCCTTGAGCGAATTGATGTGTCCTGCCTCCATCTGCTGAGCCATCACGGTGCTTACCGACGAGGGTTGCTCACGCACAAAACCACGTTCCTTTGGCGAGATTACCTCAAGTTTCTTCATTGTCTGCTCAAGCCTTACCGTTGTATCCTGAGCTTCCACATTTACATTTTCTGCCTCACCTACGGCACTCATTGCCATAATGGCACTTGTCAAAATATCAATCATTTTTTCTGTTTGTCTATCCTGTGTGGCACGTAAACACTATGCGCCACACTCATTTTCCGGCTGCAAAGGTACGATTTTTTCCACAAGCATGCAATCCTCATTTATTAGGATTTTCACAAAGAGGCACTACATCCACACCTCTATTCCTCCATTAAGTAATTATTGATTTCATTCGCCAAATCAAGTATTTTTGTGGCACTTGGTTCTCCCATCTCTGCTGCCTGTTCCAAGAATTCACGACCTTTATCCTTGTTGCGCTCCACCCCATAACCACGATAATAGCACATACCGAGATTATACAATGCCGATGCACAACCGCCCTTAGCCGAGATATAGAAAAGGGTAACGGCCAACTCGGGCCACATTTTAACCACATTGCCATTCAGATAGAATACTCCCAGGTTGTTCTGCGCCTCTGCACTTCCGCCAATGGCTGCCAGACGATACCACTTCAAAGCCTTTTGGACGGACATTTCCA
>JAKSLO010000069.1 GCA_024401185.1 Bacteroidaceae bacterium
GTCGGGGCTTCGTTTATGAAAAGAGGGTGTGCCAGCATTTTGACACACCCTCCAAGCGTTGTTTTGGAGGGGTCATTTTTGACCGTTATTAGTTACTTGTTGCGCTTGATTTTGCGCATTGACTCACCCGTCAGTTCAATACGATGAGCGGTATGTACGATTCTCTAAACACCATATCGTTTTTCTCTAAACATATTCTGTACAAA
Organism: Bacteroidaceae bacterium; assembly: GCA_024401185.1. Classification (GTDB taxonomy): domain Bacteria; phylum Bacteroidota; class Bacteroidia; order Bacteroidales; family Bacteroidaceae; genus Physcousia. The sequence continues at coordinate 207 of JAKSLO010000069.1, forward strand.
GCCCTAATATACTGCGCATTTTATGTGAATAATGAACAAAAAAAGATTAGGAACAAACACCTGTCAAACAAGTGCTTATCCCTAATTATTTGATTTTCACATATTAGTGATTATTCCTCCACTGCGGCCTGCGCGGCGGCGAGACGTGCGATGGGCACACGGAAGGGAGAGCAAGAAGCATACTTCATTCCAAGCTTAGCACAGAACTTGACTGAGCTGGGTTCACCACCATGCTCACCACAGATGCCGGTACGGATGCCGGGACGAACTGCATTACCCTTCTCACAAGCCATCTTGATGAGCTGACCTACACCCTTCTGGTCGAGAACAGCAAATGGATCAGCCTTCAGGATCTTCTTGTCAAGATACTCGGGAACAAACTTAGCCACATCATCGCGTGAGTAACCGAAAGTCATCTGAGTAAGGTCGTTGGTACCAAATGAGAAGTACTCTGCCTCAGTAGCGATGCGATCGGCTGTCAGACATGCACGAGGAATCTCAATCATAGTACCAATCTCAAACTTGATTTCGAAGCCATACTCAGCAAACACCTCTGCTGCAGTCTTAAGGATGATTTCCTTCTGCTGCTTAAGCTCGTACATGATACCTACAAGGGGAACCATGATCTCGGGATGAGGATCGAAGCCTTCCTTCTTCAGCTCGCAAGCTGCAGAGAGGATGGCACGTGTCTGCATGGCGGTAATCTCAGGGTAAGTGATACCCAGACGGCAACCACGATGACCAAGCATGGGGTTAGCTTCGTCAAGGCTCTCAGCACGCTTCTGAATAACCTCAAGCTCTACACCCATCTGTTCAGCCATCTCCTTCTGACCACCAGGATTCTCCTTGTTGGGAACAAACTCATTGAGAGGAGGATCGAGCAGACGAATGTTCACCTGAAGACCATCCATAGCCTTGAGAATGCCGTAGAAGTCAGCCTTCTGGTAGGGAAGAAGCTTGGCAAGAGCCTTCTCGCGATCCTCAACTGTCTCGGCCAGAATCATCTCGCGCATAGCCTTAATCTTCTCACCCTCGAAGAACATGTGCTCGGTACGAGTCAAGCCAATACCCTTGGCACCAAACTCGCGAGCCTTAATGGCATCAGCAGGAGTATCAGCATTGGTACGTACCTCCATCTTAGTATATTTGTCGCAGAGATCCATCAAAGCCTTGAAGTCGCCAGAGAGTTCGGGGTCGATGGTCTTTACCTCACCAGCATACACCTGGCCCGTAGTACCATTCAGAGAGATGAAGTCACCCTCCTTATATACCACACCGTCAATCTCTACTGTCTTGGCCTTGTAATCCACATTGATGGCACCAGCACCCGACACGCAGCACTTACCCATACCACGAGCCACGACAGCAGCGTGCGAGGTCATGCCACCACGTGCGGTGAGGATACCCTCTGCAGCCGACATACCAGCGAGGTCTTCAGGAGAAGTCTCGATACGAACCATGATAACCTTGTGACCATTCTGATGCCATACCTGAGCATCATCAGCATGGAACACTATCTGACCACAAGCAGCACCAGGAGATGCAGGAAGACCCTGAGTAATCACCTTGGCAGCCTTGAGAGCAGACTTCTCGAATACGGGGTGAAGAAGTTCATCAAGCTTCTGAGGTTCACAACGCAGGATGGCGGTCTTCTCATCGATAAGTCCCTCCTTAACGAGATCCATAGCAATCTTCACCATCGCCGTACCGGTACGCTTACCATTACGTGTCTGTAGGAACCACAACTTGCCTTCCTGCACGGTGAACTCCATGTCCTGCATGTCGTGGTAGTGCTTCTCCAGCTTATCCTGCAAAGCATCCAGTTCCTTGTAAAGCTCGGGCATAGCCTCCTCCATCGAGGGGTACTTGGCAGCACGCTCATCTTCTGAGATGCCTGCACGCTCTGCCCAACGCTGACTGCCAATCTTTGTGATCTGCTGAGGAGTACGGATACCAGCCACCACGTCTTCACCCTGAGCATTGATAAGGTACTCACCATTGAAGAGGTTCTCACCATTACCAGCATCACGGCTGAAGCAAACACCGGTAGCAGATGTATCGCCCATGTTACCGAACACCATGGCCATCACACTAACGGCAGTACCCCACTCATCGGGTATTCCCTCCATCTTACGGTAGAGGATGGCACGCTCGTTCATCCAACTACGGAAGACGGCGCAGATAGCACCCCAGAGCTGCTCCTTGGGATCGGTGGGGAAGTCGCTACCCGTCTGCTCCTTGATAGCTGCCTTGAAAAGCTCAACCAGTTTCTTCAAGCTCTCTACAGAAAGGTCCTTGTCAAGCGTAACACCCTGCTCTTCCTTCACTTTCTCGATGATAGCCTCAAAAGGATCAATATCTTCCTTATTAACGGGCTTCATGCCAAGCACCACGTCACCATACATCTGTACAAAGCGACGGTAGCTGTCATACACGAAATGAGGATTGCCTGTCTTCTCGCACATACCAGCAGCCACCTCGTCGTTCAAACCCAGGTTGAGGATGGTATCCATCATACCAGGCATGGAAGCACGCGCACCCGAACGAACAGAAACCAGCAAGGGATTCTTGGGGTCGCCGAACTTACAGTTCATAAGTTTCTCGGTATGGGCTACGGCAGCATTTACATCATCCTGCAACAATTCAACAATCTTTTCCTGGCCCACCTTGTAATATTCATTGCAAGTGTCGGTTGTGATGGTGAAACCAGGAGGCACAGGAACACCGATGTGGTTCATCTCTGCAAGGTTAGCACCCTTGCCACCCAGTACCTCACGCATCTGTGCATTACCTTCGGCCTGTCCGTTGCCAAAGGTATAAACTCTTTTCTGACTCATAAATAAACAAATGTTAAATAGGTTGGTATTAGAACTCTTTTCAGCAAAGTTAAATGAAAAATCTCAATATTCAAAGACGAATGACTTTTTTTTTCAAAAAAAAATAGTAAATTTGCACAAAATAAGTTTTACAACACTATTTATGGCAAGAAAGAAAAAGCAATTGCCCCTTCTCGAAGGGATAGAGATAACAGATGTGGCTGCCGAAGGTAAGGCATTAGTACGTATTGACGACCTTGTAGTGTTCGTGCCCTACGTGGTGCCAGGCGATGTCGTTGACCTCCAGATAACACGTAAGAAGCACCATTATGCCGAGGCAAAAGCCGTGCGCATTGTCAAGCCTTCCGCTAAACGTGCAGTACCCTTCTGCGAGCATTTCGGGCTTTGTGGCGGTTGCAAATGGCAATGCCTGCCCTACGAGGAGCAGATTATGTGGAAACAACGTCAGGTGATGGACAACCTCAGACGCATTGGCAAGGTGGAACTGCCTGAATGCACCCCCATCCTGGGTTCCAGACAGACGCAGGAATACCGCAACAAACTTGACTTCGGATGTGCCAGCAAACAATGGTTAACCGACGAACAGATGAAGCAGGGCATACCCTTCCATCCCGGCATCGGTTTCCACATCTCGGGTGCCTTCGACAAAGTGCTGCCTATCAACAAATGCTGGCTGATGGACGACCTGAACAATCAGATTCGCAACCATATCTTCGACTATGCCTGCCAGAACGGCATTACCTTCTACGACCTTCGTGCCCAGCATGGTTTGCTGCGTGACATCGTGATGCGCAATTCGCATAGTGGCGAGTGGATGGTCATCATACAGTTTGGCCCCACCGAGCCAATAGCCAACAACAAGGAGTCCATTGCAGAAGAAATCAGCACCCAAAGCCAGTTTGACGAGCCTACGGCTATGGCATTGCTCGAAGACCTGCACAAGACTTTCCCACAAATCAGTTCCCTACTCTACGTCTATAACCCCAAGTGCAACGACACCTTTGGCGACCTTGACGTAAAGACCTACTACGGTACCGATTTCATCTATGAGTTGATGGAGGATCTGCGTTTCAAAGTAGGCCCTAAAAGCTTCTACCAAACCAACACAGAGCAAGCCTATATATTATATAAGGTAGCCAGGGAATTTGCATTCATGAATCTGCAAGACAACGAGGCAACGAGCCTGCAAACAGACAAGCTTCCCCTTGTTTACGACCTCTATACCGGTACAGGTACCATTGCCAATTTCGTGGCCAAGAAAGCACGTCAGGTTATCGGTATCGAGTACGTTCCCGAAGCCATCGAGGATGCCAAGGTCAACTCACAGATAAATGGCATAGACAACACCCTATTCTATGCAGGCGACATGAAGGACATCCTCAATCGTGAGTTCATTGAGAAGCACGGACGTCCTGACGTTATCATTACCGACCCCCCACGCGCCGGAATGCACCAGGATGTCATCGACACCATACTCTTTGCAGCTCCTCAGCGCATAGTGTATGTAAGTTGCAATCCTGCCACACAGGCACGCGACATACAGTTGCTCGACACGGCCTACAAAGTGGTAAAGATTCAACCCGTCGATATGTTCCCACACACACAGCACGTTGAGAACGTCGTGCTGATGGTACGAAAATAGCAGCTCCCCTACCCCCCCAAGGGGGAATAAGAGTGATGCTGAAACAACAAACTTGTTATAAAGAAGAATAAGATTATTTCAAGAGAACACACCTTACATCAAAGGGTTTAGACCCAATATATTTTACCAGCCCAACTGTTTTCAAGCAATTACAGAAAACAGTTGGCTGTTTTTTTATCACTTTCTTTGCATAATCACACTTTATTTGTACCTTTGCAAGGTCTTTGCATACAAATCAAACTGAAACAAAAAAAAGCGAACTAAAATTCCAATAGTTTTAGCATGAAGAAGTTTTACCTTTCATTACTCATATTAGCTTCAGTAGCAGCACCATCCAAAGCAGATTGGCGCAAAGTGGGCGACCTCAATAATGACGGCAAGCTTACAATAAACGATGTCGTACGACTCGTACGCATATTGAATGACAACTCCATCCCAAAGGACATCACCTTGCTTGACATCAACGAGGACCACAAAGTCAACAAGGCAGATGTTGAAGAGCTTGTCAACATCATCTTAGGTAAAAAAGAAGCCAAGCAGATTTGGACGACCATCACCATTCCCATTGGAAATGATGATGATAACGTCACACTTGACTAAAAACCTTAGTCAAGTTTCACAAGCTTAACTTCCTCATACTGAAACATGCAAGCTTGCGGAAGTTGAATACCTTAATTGGCAAACTCGTCGAGTTCGAGCCAACGTAGCGACTTCTCGTCCAGCTCGTCATTAAGAATGGGCAGACGCTTACTCATCTCGGTAATCTGCTCCACGCTAATGGTACCACTCGACAAGGCATCCTCAATCTGCTTCTTCTCTGCCTCCAGGGCCTCAATGTCCTTTTCAAGCTGTTCGTATTCCACCTTCTCCTTATAGGTCAGACGACGCTTCTGTTCCGTGAGGTTAGGCTTATCCTTGGCTGCCGAAGCACCCACCTCTGTGACGTTGCCCGACTTGGGGGATTTTTCAGAGCCGGAATGACCATTAACCTGTGCGTCGGCTTTCGCAGAAGACTGCGAAGCCATATCTTCCATCTCACGGAACTGCGTATAGTTGCCAGGAAAATCCTTCACCTCGCCCTGGCCTTTGAACACGAGCAGATGATCAACCACTTTATCCATGAAGTAACGGTCGTGACTCACCACGATGACGCAACCCTTGAAATTGCGCAAGTATTCCTCAAGCACCTGTAGGGTAATAATGTCAAGGTCGTTGGTAGGTTCATCCAGTACAAGGAAATTGGGGTTCTGCATCAACACGGTGCAGAGGTAGAGACGACGCTTCTCACCACCCGACAACTTGTACACATAGCTTTGCTGTGCCTGCGGAGAGAACATAAAGTGCTGAAGGAACTGCATAGCCGTGAGGTGTTTTCCACCACCCAAGTCAACATATTCGGCGATGCGACGTACCACATCGATTACCTTCATCTGCTCGTCAAAATGCATGCCTTCCTGCGAGAAGTAGCCAAAACGCACCGTCTCGCCTACCACGAAACGCCCGCTATCAGGTGGAACCACACCAAGCAGCATCTTCACGAACGTACTCTTACCGGTACCGTTTCCACCCACGATACCCATCTTCTCATAACGGGCAAAGTTATAGTAGAAGTCTTTCAGGATGACAATAGGCTTCTCCCCCTGCCCTCCCTCGGAGGCAACTGCATTACTGCCAGAGGAAGATTGTGAGTTCCTCCAGAACGTCTTGCTCACATACTCAGCTTCAAATATCTTGCTGCCAATATAGGTCGATTTCACTTCCAGCTTCACCTGCTCTTCCACGATGCGTCGCTTAGCCACTTTCTCCAGTTCGTAGAAAGACTCTTCGCGATAGCGTGCCTTGTGTCCGCGTGCCTGTGGCTGTCGTCGCATCCAATCCAGTTCCGTACGATACAGATTATTGGCACGGGCAATCATGGCATTGGTTGCGTCAATACGTTCCTGACGTTTTTCAAGATAATAACTGTAGTTGCCATGGAAAGGATAGATGGTATGGTCGTCCATCTCAAGGATGATGTTGCACACACGATCAAGGAAGTAACGGTCGTGAGTGACCATGAGAAGTGTCATCGACGAACGCCCCAGATAGCCCTCCAGCCATTCTATCATAGTCAGGTCAAGGTGGTTGGTTGGCTCGTCAAGGATAAGGAAGTCAGGTTCCGTAATCAGCACGTTGGCCAAAGCCACACGCTTGAGCTGTCCACCAGACAACTGACTGAGTGGCTGATTGAAATCCTCAATCTGCAACTTACCCAGAATCTGCTTGGCACGTGTCTCATAATCCCAAGCATTGGCATGATCCATGCGGTCAAGCAGCGACTGCAGACGGTCATCGCCATCAGTTTGCCTCCCCGACTGACTGTTCGACATGAACTCCTCATATTCGCGTATTAGATTCGTGGTATCATTGCCATGCCAGAAACAGGCCTCTATAACCGTGAGGTCCATGGGGTAATGGGGTTCCTGCTCCAGATAACCTACGCGCAGGTCACGTCGCCACACTATATGACCTTCGTCGGCACTATCGCGGCCACCTAATATATTTAATAAAGTACTCTTGCCTGTACCGTTCTGAGCTATCAAACCCACTCGCTGACCTTCGGCAATGCCAAACGAGATGTCCTCAAAAAGTGTTCTGTCACCTATTCTGCGAGTAAGGTTTTCAACCTGCAGATACGCATTTACTGCTGCCATAAATATCTTTTTTTACTTTTTTCAATGCAAAAGTACGCAAATAATTTGTTTTATCAAAGAAATTGAGTACCTTTGCAAAACAAATGGAAAAAATCCGTTTTTAACATCACTTTCAAAATCACATTTTTTTATTACCTCCCATTGTCACAACAAAGGGAAAAGAATGCACAAAAACCCATAAAAACACTTGAAGGGTAAATGATGCACACGGTGTGAAACAACTTTGCTTCACTACAAAACAAAAAAATGATTTCTCTTTAAAAACTTATTATGCACACGAAAGACGAACTGGAAAAGATGAGTGACATTGACCTCGCACAGCTTGCTGTCAGTCTTGGACTTGACATCAAGGAAGACAGGTTAAACACAATCTATGACATTATAAATCTGGAAGCAGAAAACCAGGCCAACGAGCAAGAAACCAAACCCAAACGCACCCGTATAGCTCGCGCACCTAAAACGAGCAAGATTTTCAGCGCCGACCAGGATGGCACGCTAAAAAGCATGGAAACCAAGAAACAGCGCAAGACGGCTCTCAAGAAGGCAGAGAAGGACAAGAATCCATTCTCTGAGGAAGATTCTGCATCTGCCACAAGCAAGAAGACTAAGCAAAAGCAAAGCGCTGAGCCAGCACAACCCGTAGCTGAAGACACAGCAGAAGCTCCCAAGGCAGAAGTGGCAGAGGAAAAGCCTGCACCCAAAAAACGAAGCCGTAAAACCGCAAAGGAAGAACCCCAGGTAGAGGAAACCGTACAGCAGGAGGTAACAGAGGCTGCACCCGTTGAGCAACCTGTGGCTGAAGTGGAGCAGGAGCAACCAGCAGAAACCCATGAGGTGACGGAAGAAGAGGCAGTCAACGTACCCGTTGAAGCATCTGAGGCTGCCGAAATGACCAGTGAGGAAAGCATAGAGGAGAAGCCCGAAGAGGAGATGACCGAAGAAGAGTACGAGAATAAGGTACGTGAATTCTTCGAGCGCAAGGAATCTGACTTCATCATTATGCGTGACGTACCCGATGTCAACGAATTATACAAGCAATACGGCATCGAGGAAGAATATACAGAAGAGGTGAAGGTGGACGAACCTGTTCGCGGCAAACGCAAGAACGACATGGCTGCTCAGCAGGAGAAGTTTGAGGAACCACAACCTCGCTACGACTTCTCCGACATCATCAAAACCGACGGAGTACTCGAGGTGATGGCCGACGGCACAGGTTTCCTTCGTTCAAGCGACTACAACTACCTGCAATCTCCCGATGACGTATATGTAAGCCAGCAAATCGTTAAGCATTATGGCTTAAAGACTGGTGATGTGGTCGAAGGTCCCATACGTCCTCCCCGCGAAGGAGAGAAATATTTCCCCCTCGTTAAGATAAATAAGATAAACGGATGCAACCCAGATGTGGTTCGCGACCGTTCTCCCTTTGAGAACCTCACTCCCCTTTTCCCCGACGAGAAATTCAAATTATGTAGTGGCAATGGCGACAAGCTGAGTGCCCGCGTAGTTGATCTCTTCGCTCCTATTGGTAAAGGTCAGCGTGCGCTTATCGTGGCTCAGCCCAAGACGGGTAAGACCATCTTGATGAAGGACATTGCCAATGCCATTGCAGCCAACCACCCTGAAGCCTATCTGATGATGCTGCTCATCGACGAGCGTCCTGAGGAGGTTACCGACATGGCACGTACAGTTAAGGCTGAGGTTATTGCCAGTACATTCGACGAACCTGCCGAGCGCCACGTCAAGATTGCCAACATCGTATTGGAGAAAGCTAAGCGCATGGTGGAATGTGGACACGACGTTGTCATTTTCCTCGACTCTATTACACGTTTGGCACGTGCCTACAATACCGTAACCCCTGCCAGTGGTAAGGTGCTAACTGGTGGTGTGGATGCCAACGCCATGCATAAGCCCAAGCGCTTCTTTGGTGCGGCACGTAACATCGAGGGTGGTGGTAGCCTTACCATTATTGCTACAGCACTTATTGATACGGGCAGCAAGATGGATGAAGTCATCTTTGAGGAATTCAAGGGTACAGGTAACATGGAGCTTCAGTTGGATCGTTCACTCGCCAACAAGCGTATCTTCCCTGCCGTCAACATTGTGGCAAGTTCTACCCGTCGCGACGACTTGTTGCACGACAAACTTACCCTCGACCGCATGTGGATACTTCGCAAGTTCCTTGCCGACATGAATCCCATCGAGGCGATGAACGAGGTGAAGAAACGCCTGGAGCGCACGCGCAACAACGAGGAGTTCCTTCTCAGCATGAATTCATAGCATACACACGGGTAATCCGTGTAACAAATGTGAACCACTATATTATAAACTCTGTATGCTACGCAGCATCCTCATACTCCTCCTTCTGTTGCCTTTGACATTGAGTGCTCAAAGCGAGGCAACCTTACTCCTCAACCTAAAGAAGCACAAGGATGCCGATACATTGGTCATCGCCTTGCGCTCACTGAAGAGTGAAGCCTCTACCCTATTCTGCACCCTCCCTGCCAAAAGCGCCAAGAAGGTTACCATACCCATGGATGAGGCTCACATAGTCATTATGGGCATTAAGGGCGACACAAGTGCCTGCCGTGCCATAGTGGAACCTGGTGAGATGGTTAGCGTAAATGGAAAGATGCGCGAGGGTAAGGTCATCTGCATGAACAAGCTGAACGTGAGCGGCAACAGCCAATCCATCAAGAAGGAGCATGCCAAGCTGGCTTGCATACGTACTTTGGTGGGCGAAAAGGCACAAACCATTGTGGGCAAGACAGCCACCAACGAAGACGTGCAGATTGCTCTTACTGACACACAAGCCAGATATACCATCATCGACTTCTGGGCTTCATGGTGCCAACCCTGTCATGCTGAGATTCCCAACCTCAAAGCCATATACAAGCGCTTTCATCCTCAGGGGCTCGATATTATAGGTATAAGCACCGATCGCAACGTGGAAGACTGGCGATGCTCATTGCAGGAGGTCAAGGAACCTTGGAACAATTACATCGACCTGGCTCGCCAAATGACAAAGCAATATGAGATCAAGTACATACCAGCCATCTTTGTCGTTGACAATAAAGGCATTATCATTGCCGACAAGATGCGCGGAAAAGAGCTCTCGGAATACATCGAACGTTTGTTTCGGGAATAATCCTAAGAAACCACAGCACTTCGTCCACACGAAGTGATGTGGTTTTTTTATGTACTTATAGTAGAAATCGTGTAAAAAGTAATGCGAACATAGTGAAGAATCACAAAAAAATAACTATATTTGCATCCCGATAGTAAGATAACCAACAAAATTATATTTTCAAATGAAAGAGAAACTTTCCAAGGTATTGGTGCTCGGTTCAGGAGCACTGAAAATCGGTCAGGCCGGTGAGTTTGACTATTCGGGTTCTCAAGCTCTTAAAGCACTTCGTGAGGAGGGCATCAGTTCGGTTCTTGTAAACCCCAACATCGCGACCATTCAGACAAGCGAAGGTATAGCCGACAAGGTTTACTTCCAGCCCATCACTCCTCATTTCATCACAGAGATCATCAAGAAGGAGCGTCCCGACGGCATCATGCTGGCTTGGGGTGGTCAGACGGGTCTTAATGTAGGTACTGCCCTCTATCAGAGTGGCGTGCTGGCAGAGTATGGCGTCAAGGTACTGGGTACCAGCGTTGAGGCCATCATGAACACCGAGGACCGCGACCTCTTCGTCAAGGAGTTGAACAAGGCCGACCTCAAGACACCTGTCAGCGAGGCATGCGAAACCATGGAGGCAGCTTTGGCAGCAGCCAAGCGCATCGGCTACCCCATCATGATTCGTTCAGCATACGCTCTGGGCGGTTTGGGTTCGGGTGTCTGTCCCGACGAGAAGACCTTCAAGGAGATTGCCGAGAGTGCCTTCACCTTCGCTCCCCAGGTACTCGTTGAGGAGAGCCTCAAGGGTTGGAAGGAGATTGAGTTTGAGGTAATCCGCGATGCCAACGACCATTGCTTTACCGTGGCAAGCATGGAGAACTTCGACCCTCTGGGCATCCATACTGGTGAGTCTATCGTGGTGGCTCCTACCTGTTCACTCAGCAAGGAGCAGGTCGAATTCCTGCAGGATATCAGTCGCAAGTGTGTTCGCCACCTCAACATCGTGGGCGAGTGCAACATCCAGTTTGCCTACAACGCCGTGACTGGCGACTACCGCATCATCGAGGTGAACGCTCGTCTGAGCCGTTCCTCAGCCCTTGCCTCTAAGGCCACCGGTTATCCTCTGGCATTCGTGGCTGCCAAGATTGCCTTGGGTTACACCCTCGACCAGATTGGCGAGATGGGCACTCCCAACTCTGCCTATGTGGCTCCCTCGCTCGATTATATGATCTGTAAGATTCCCCGTTGGGACCTCACCAAGTTTGCTGGCGTAAGCCGTCTCATCGGTTCAAGCATGAAGTCGGTTGGCGAGATCATGTCTATTGGTCGCAGCTTCGAGGAAATGCTGCAGAAGGGTTTGCGTATGATTGGTCAGGGCATGCACGGCTTCGTGGGCAACGACCACACTCGTTTTGAGAACCTCGACGAGGAGTTGAGCAATCCCACCGACCTTCGCATCTTTGCCATCGCCCAGGCTTTGGAGGAGGGTTACACCATTGAGCGCATCGAGGAGCTGACCAAGATTGACCCCTGGTTCCTCTCTCGCATGAAGCACATCGTGGACCTCAAGCATGAGTTGCAGCAGTACAGCAGCATTGAGGAGATTAGCGACGAGAAGATGCGTGAGGTGAAGGGTGCTGGTTTCAGCGACTTCCAGATTGCACGTTTCGTACTCAAGCCCGAAGGTAATATGGAGAAGGCCAACCTTGAGGTTCGCAAGAACCGTAAGCAGCGTGGCATCCTCCCCGCAGTACGTCGCATCGAAACCGTGGGTGGCGAGCATCCCGAGCTTACCAACTACCTCTACTTCACCTACCTGCCTCTCGTTGAGCCTACCAATGCAGACACACTCACAACCGAGGAGTGGAAGAAGATTTGTGCCGAGAAGGCCGACAAGATGACTCACTCTATCGAGTATTACAAGAACGAGAAGTCGGTCATCGTACTGGGTTCGGGTGCTTATCGCATCGGTTCATCCGTAGAGTTCGACTGGTGTTCTGTCAACGCCATCAACACGGCACGCAAGTTGGGTTACAAGTCCATCATGATCAACTATAACCCCGAGACGGTATCTACCGACTACGACATGTGCGACCGTCTTTATTTCGACGAACTCTCTATGGAGCGTGTGCTCGACGTCATCGACCTGGAGTCACCCCGTGGTGTTATCGTCAGCGTGGGCGGACAGATTCCCAACAACCTCGCCATGAAGTTGCATCGTCAGGGTGTGCCCGTACTGGGTACCTCTCCCATTGACATTGACCGTGCAGAGAACCGTGACAAGTTCTCAGCTATGCTCGACAAGTTAGGCATCGACCAGCCCGCATGGCGTGCACTTACCTCAATGGACGACATCCAGGAGTTCATCAGCAAGGTGGGTTATCCCGTCCTCGTACGTCCCTCATACGTGCTTTCGGGTGCTGCCATGAACGTATGCTACGACGACGACCAGTTGAAGCGCTTCCTGGGCATGGCAGCCGAGGTCAGCAAGGACTATCCCGTAGTAGTGAGCCAGTTTATGCAGGACACCAAGGAGATTGAGTTCGATGCTGTAGCCGATAAGGGTGAGGTGGTTGAATATGCCATCTCTGAGCACATCGAGTATGCAGGTGTTCACTCAGGCGATGCCACCATGGTGTTCCCTGCACAGAACATCTACTTCTCTACCGTTCGTCAGATCAAGAAGATTGCCCGTCGCATTGCAGCCGAATTGAACATCTCTGGTCCTTTCAACATCCAGTTCCTGGCCAAGAACCGTGAGGTTAAGGTTATTGAGTGTAACCTCCGTGCCAGCCGTTCATTCCCCTTCGTCAGCAAGATTCTGAAGCGTAATTTCATCGAGACAGCTACCAAGATCATGCTCGATGCTCCCTACAATCGTCCCGAGAAGAGCGAGTTCGACATCGACCGCATTGGTGTGAAGGCCAGCCAGTTCTCATTCAACCGTTTGTCAAATGCCGACCCCGTTCTGGGCGTTGACATGAGTTCAACGGGTGAGGTAGGTTGCCTGGGCGACGACCTGAACGAGGCAGTCCTCAACTCTCTCATCGCTACTGGTTACCGTCTTCCCAAGGCAGGCAGCAACATCCTGCTTTCTTCTGGTGGTGCCAAGGCAAAGGTTCAGTTGCTCGAACCTGCACAGGAGTTGGTACGCAATGGTTACAACATCTACGCCACCGCTGGCACAGCCAAGTTCCTTGCCGACAATGGCGTGGCTTGCAAGTCAGTTTGCTGGCCCGATGAGCAAGGTGCTGAGAATGTACTCGACATGATGGCTAACCACAAGTTCGACCTCATCATCAACATTCCCAAGAACCAAACCAAGCGTGAGTTGACCAATGGCTATCACATTCGTCGTAATGCCATCGACCACAACATCCCCCTGCTCACCAACGCACGTCTGGCCAAGACCGTCATCGAGGCATTCTGTGCACTTAGCGTAGAGGACATCAAGATCAAGAGCTGGCAGGAGTATAATGCGTAAACCGCAATCCGCAACAAAAAAGGTTGCCTAAGTAACTGATCTGGCAACCCTATACATAAAAGTGCGCTACTTTTTTTGAGGTAGCGCACTTGTTTTTATGTTTACCAAAGTAGCAATTACGCGATGTTCATCAGTATTATAGATGAAGAAACGCTTCAATTCTGCACTATACACACTAAACACATCTATTCCAAACAAATCCTTACCATATAAATGGAAATTGCAAACATCAGTAGGACTAATATACGGATTGCCAGCCAAATGATTATGTACAACCTGACTCACATCCTCCTTGTTTTGTATAGCAATCGGAATAAAACTCTCATGATATTTTCGATGAGCCACAAGATTGAGTTCAGCATCAAAGTCAAAACTATAGTCGTTTCCTAAAGGTAAGACATTATTTTGCGACGTACCAGTCAGGAAATACACTCTTGTCAAACCATTTTCAAGTGGAATGATATCAATGTTCATACTACCATAGTTTTTCACAATCTTCAGCTCATTGCATTTCTGCAACATTACCTTTACCCTATCCACGTGCAACTTCTCATCTTCCTGCAGACACCTCAGGCTATCCGAGTACGTACCCCTGCCATTTTCGTCAACGATATACTCAAAGATACAGTTGCCATTCTTGTCATAGAACACGTTGAAGAACTTGTCATCCACCCTACGGGTAAACACACCAGCTATCTCATTCTGCTTGTCTTTGGCATGGGCAAAGAACATGTCCGTACCTACCCAGGCAACCTTCTCGTAGCAGTACAGCAAGAAGCCCTCCCGACAAATGCTGTCGTGAATCATATCAGTCTTTAAATCGATTTTAGGCATCTTCTTACGTTTCGCATTAGCGGGACATGCAAAAACAAGAGCACTCAAAATAATGAACAAAACCTTCATGCTCATAATTGTTAAACTATACTTTCTCATAATAATAAATTATTTGGTTATATCAAATGACTAAGTTAATATGCACCACGCAAGAGCGGTTAACGTCTCTGATTTTCGAGTGCAAAGTTATGGAAAAAGAAAAAGATAAGCAAATATATGAGTTTACAAATAGTTCACAATTTACAAACACACGTCCAAATAGTTCACAAAAAGTTCACAAAGCAGCATCAAGGCACTAATAACGGAAAACATCAGAAAAAT
>JAKSLO010000007.1 GCA_024401185.1 Bacteroidaceae bacterium
TCTCAAACACCAGTGGGGCAACCCGTGCCGGTTCGACCCCGGCTCTGGGTACAAGCTTTTGCAAAAGAACCCTTGCAAGTCAAACACTTGCAAGGGTTTCTTCTTTCTTATCACTCAAATTTAGACACAAAATGCCTGCAATTAGGATAGGCATAAAAAAAGCCATTTGTCACGTGATACTTTATGAGTTCATGGTTCATAGTCCATATAGTTCATAGTGCACTGGTATCTTTGCAGTATCAAACGCAAGGGGTGGATTTCGTTTTTTGTGACATGAATGCAAAGATGCGAAACTTGACTTATGGAATTCAGATAACAAATATTCTTGTCAAATGGCCTGTTTTTCGCCATTCGGTTGCTATTCACTTTTCCTTCACTCTTCCTTCGGCTTTCCTACGCTTATGGTTTTGCTTCATTCCTGCTTAACTCCCACGTTCGTCCCACTCTAAGTGGGAGCGAGGTGGGAGGGAAGTGGGAGGGAAGTGGGAGGCAGGGTATAGTCAAGCCGTAGTTTCCTCGTTGTCATCACGAAGAAACTACGGATGCAGGAAGTGCGGTTTTCCAAGCGTGAGGACAGGGAGACAAGCAGAAACTCACATGAGAAAGCCAGATTTTCGAGGATGAAAAAACATTACTTTTCCTCTTCATCAAAATATCCGTCCTCCTCTGCCAGTTCCGTCATGAGGCATTCTCCCATGTCTTCGTCATCACAATTGGCAGGAGTAGAGTTGTATAGTTCTTTTGATTCTTTCCGTGCCTTTTGTTCCCTAATAAGTTCTTTTTTGTTTGGCCCTTTCCTTAATAGCCAGGCCCAGTCCGAAAAGTCGGTTGCATGTGTTTCCTATATGCTAATCATCTTTGGATCACTTAGACTTTGACTCTCGTCAGCTTAGGAATTTATGCCAAGCAAAGAAGTAAAAAGAAAGCAGCCAACATCTTGCCAATGCCGACTGCTTTCTTTGTTCCTTTGCTATACCCCTTGTTCCCACAACTGATCTACAAGTGGGCTTTCAAGGAGTTTCTTGGGCATGTCCTTTATCTTTTTACCCACGAAATACTTCATGGTAACCTGGGTGTTCATAGCCTGAAGACCTGCATACACACCCTGTTTGGGAGTTTTAATGAAAGGACGGAAGAAGATATCGGCTAAGGGGTCGTACCACCTTCCCATCGTAATCATGTCTGTGTTCACGATGCCAGGGTCTGCCACATTGATATGCAACTCGGGATGTTTGCGTGCCAAAGCTATGGCATAGTAGGTCAAGGCTAACTTCGAGTTAGCATAGGTAGATACTTGACCAAAATGACGCTTGTCACATTCCTTCCAATTAAGATCAACATGACCCACCTTGATACTGACAGACACCATGAAAACCACACAACCACCAGGTTTCATAATAGGCACCATGAGGTCAGCCAATCTACGATTGCCCATATAGTTGGTGGCATAGTCCAGTTCCACCCCTTCCTCGGTAGTGGTAAAGCGATGAGCCTTTACGCCCGCATTACAAAACAAAGCATCAATTTGCATGCCCTTCAGCTGCCCTACAAATTGTTGTATGGAGGCAAGCGATGTGAGCTCGAGGTACATGGGCACCAAATCTGCATCGGGTTGCTCCTCTAATATCTTTGCACGCAACTCCTCTGCTTTCTTCAAGTCGTTGCATGCCATAATCACACGGCATCCCTCACGCGCCTTGGCACGAGTAGCTTCCGAACCCATGCCACCTGTAGCACCAGTAATAACGACGATGGGCATTACTTTATCTTTTTTAGTTCCTTCCATAGTTTCTCGGGTATATCATCGCAATGGTGACAGCAAATCATCTTGTCGGAGTACATGCGAGCCATGCAATAGTCGCGATGGTCGCAACCGCTACGAGTCTGCATATCACCCTCACGCAACTTGTTTACGAAGTCAGGATCGTTGACCAAGGCACGAGCCATCTGCACAGTCTCAAAGCCCTCTGCCAGCACACGTTCAATGCCTTCACGAGACACCAGACCGCCCACATAGGTAAGAGGCATTTTCAATTCTTTACGGAACTTCTTGGCATTCTCCAGGAAGAAGCATTCCTCGTAATCGTACTGCTTGATCATCTTATCACCGAAGAGCGATACTACAATCTTTTGTGGCCACGACTTCCAAGGCATATAGTATGCCATTGTTTTGGTAGGTATCTTACCACGCATCACAGCCATGGGAGCTTTGCTGACGAAACCAGAAGACAGAACAATGCTGTCAGCTCCATGACGTTCTATCTCCTTGGCTATCTCAATAGACTCAGGCACTTGGATGCCACCCTTGAAACCATCTTCCATATTATGCTTCACGGTCATGGCCATATTACGTTTGAGACACACCTCCTTCACTTCGTCAAGACACATATTCATGAAACGCATTCTGTTTTCGAGCGAGCCTCCAAACTCATCATGACGATGGTTGGTGTAGGGAGAGAGGAACTGTGAGATGAGGTAGCCATGGCCTGCGTGTACTTCTACAGCATCAAAACCTGCCTGATAGCATATCTCAACGGCTTTACCAAAGTCCTTGGCTATCTCGGGCAATTCTTTTTTGCGAAGTCCACGTACGAAGGTGGGCGAATAAAGGTTGAAGCCTGTGGAGGCTCCCACAGGAAAACACCCTGCCGTGCTCCAATGCGTCATATTTCCACAATGCCCCAACTGTATGCCCACTTTGGCGCCCTCAGCATGTACAGCATCGGTTATATCAAGCAAACCTGGTATAATCTCCTCACGCAACCATAACTGACTGTTGAACGAGATAGCACCACGGTTAACCGCAGCATAAGCCAGATTGGTCATGCCAATGCCACCCTTTGCCACGCTCACATGGTAGTCCTTGAGCATCTGTGTAGGCCCGAAGTCCTTACCCATACTTTCAAAAGCAGAAGCACGTATGGTACGGTTTCGTAAAGTGATAGGACCAATTTTTACGGGCTCAAAAAGACGAAGACCAGCCTTCTCCCCCTGCCCTCCGCCTACAGAGGATGGAGTGGCTGCATTTTGACTATTTATATTTTCCATAATGACAAATCATTATTGTGTTATTAACAATTCAAAAGACTATTTAGCCTTCATTATTTCCTCATACCTCTCGTTTATCTTCTCATACTTCTCAACATAGCACTTGAAGAACCCCTTGGTGTCGGGTGTGATGAAAGGTTTGAGTGGCATCTTCTCTATACGTTCAAAGTCGTAACCACCCTTAATATTGACATGCCATCCCCAGTCTTCCAGGAAGCCAATGTCGAAAGCATCAGCAGGACAATAGAACGAACAGCGCATACACATCAGGCAATGATGATGGAAAGCTATCTCACCCTTCTTGTTGCGGTAGATATTCTGTGTAGGACAACGCTTGATGCACAGATCACAGTTGATACACTTCTTCTTATCCACCTTGTACAGAAAAGAGTTGACGTTTCCACCAATATACTGTGGACGTGCCACCACGCTCGACACAAACCTTGGCCACAATTTGTAGGGCTTCCAGTTGGGAATGCGATGCGTCACCTCATATACAAGGATTTCCATCAACTTACGGTCCATTTCAAGCATTTCACGAATGCAGGCATCCTCAAAACGGAAATGTATGTTGTAGGGCATTACAAAGTGATACTCGTTCTCCACAATTACCTTGTCACGTCGCAACTTACGCAGGAAATACTTCGACGATGCATCATTGGCATGGTATGTCTCACCAGAGTTCTTATAGATAAAAGCCCTCATTCCAGCAGGAAACTTCTGTGCACGGATAAACCGGAGAAAAGCGTATGGGGCAGCAAAACCATAAATGGGGCTACCCAGTCCCACAATATCATAAGGGGAGTAATCTAATGCCTCATTATTGAGCGGGTTGATTTCGTAAGTGGTAATTTGCCAGCCTTCCTGCTCCAAACGAGCCTTTAGCTTTTGCGTGATGTATCGTGTGTTGAAAGTTCCGGTATAGTACAAGAGCAAGCAATGCACAGCACCATTCGTCTTGCCACCACCTTCATTAAACGATGAAGCATCGTTATTACTTATCTTTTCAACAGATTTTTCCATACTGAGATGCAAAAGTAGGAATTATTAGTGAAATACACAAAAATTTAAAAACATAATGCACAAAATAGAAGACATAATGCAGAAATAACCGAGGCTAATCATGTGAATCTCTCTATGTGACACTTGACCTTATTTGCGAACCCCAAAGTCCTTGCGGAATTCATCGTTGATGAGACAGCTAGCCTTATAACTATCGAAATGAGTCGTACTGACGATGAAATCGGGCGCATTGAAGGAAAGGAAACGGTCACGATAGAACCGACGTGGATCTTGTTGAGGCAACATGAAGGGCTTGCTCACGTGTCCCTCTGAATCGACATGGCAGAAATATGGACGGGTAAAGAGTCCGTCGTCACGACGCGAACTGAACACCATCCAACGCGAGTTAGAGCTCCAGTTATGAAACGACTCTGTATCCTTCGAGTTTATCTCTGTCATGGGACGGCTCTTGCCAGTAGAAAGATCGAGTAAGTGGAGGTCTGCCTCATGATGCCAAATGCTAAACTGTCCGTAGTCGGAAAGTGTATAGCAAAGGAAGCGTCCGTCGTAAGAGGGACGAGGAAAAGAAACCGACTTACGTTGATCCTCTGCATAGACAATGGTATCAATACTGCTTCCGAAATTACCCGTAATAGGGTCAAAATCGATGCGACAGAGATTATAGCGAATTGAGTCAAGTTGCAGACTACCCTCAGGGAGCGCACGGGCCGCACAGAAATAGAGCGAACGTCCGTCAGCCGAGAAAACAGGATACGTCTCATACACAGAGTCCTGCTTCAGGAGAGGCGAAAGCAACAGTTCGTTGTTATCTACATCATATACCTGAAGGTCGGAAGCCGTATCAAACACCTCGATACGGTTTGGATCCGCTATGTGGAACAACTGACTCGTGGCATTGGTGGAATAGGCAACATATCGCCCCGAAGGATGCCAGTAAGGATAGACGCAGAAGCCGAGAGTCTGATCGGTCTGTGTATTATAAGCAGTGAATGGACCATCATTATGGCGCAGTAACGTGGCACTATGAGCTCCACGAATGTGAAGGCTCATATCTGCCGGATTACCACGATTGAAACTATGACAGTTGACACAACCCTCAAACTGTGTATTCTCAATCAAAGCAAACTCGTCAAACGAGGAGAGATCACGTTCATAAATTCCCATCTTGCTCCACACCTCATACCCAGGCTCAATAAGTCGGTAACAGATACCATAGTCGATACTATCCGCACTGACATAGATTGAAAAAGGAAGATAAGTATGCCATCCATCCTCATACTTGGCAGAAACGGTAACGCTCAGCGAGTCTCCACGATTCTTGTCGAGAAGAGCATGCCAATCAGAAATGTCGAAGTTAGCAGATTCTCCCCCCTGGCTATGCAGGTTGTTTCCGTGACTGTCGGTAATGACAGCATCAATGCACAATGCCGACTCATCTGCCATGCAGAAGCAGAGAGGGGCAATATTCACGGGTATGGTTACCCCAAGGTAGTCGGGATAGATTGATGGTTGTACATTCTCCTGCTTAGCATCCTTGACAGTTTCGCCCGAACAAGCAGAGAACAGCAGAATAGAGAGAAGTGTATATAAAATCTTTTTCATCGGTTCTTAGGAGCATATTTGATAAAACTGTCTCGGTCGCCTGTCAACGCAAAAGCGGCCATCATGTATTCGTATGCAAGTCTATTTTCTGTATTGCTATTATAGAGGTCTTCAAGCATCTGAGGGGTAACATGATCACTGAAATAAAAGTCAGTTTGATAGGCCATCTTGCGCAGGCGCCCGTATTCTGGATGCCTGGCAATTGCCTCTTCATCTCCCAGCAATTGTAAGGTCTCATTGGCCCAATCGCAATAGTAGAATGTCTTTTGCAAAGCCATAAGATATTTGCGTGCCACCTCGTACTTGCCAATAATAAGGTTGGTCTGTGCCAGCCGTTTGTAGCAACGAGCACTCTTCTGGAAGTCAAGAATGGCTTCCTGCGCCTCAAATACTGTACGTTGAGCCGCATACACCATACCCAACTGATAGAGAGCCTCAGCAGTGGGCATCGGGCTAATAGCATCGCGTTCCACATCGGGCAGAAGACCAAGAAGTCCGTTCTGGTTGTAATCGAACATGTGAGTGAGCAACTCACCGCGCATAGCCAAAGCAAGATTCTGTACGGTTACTCCAATTTGGTTGTTAGGCTTTTCTGCCGTGATAGTTTCAATTATACGATTCCACTGCTGATGGCATGACATGAAGTCATATCGCATTGTTTTTTCTGCTTTGAAATTGCAGTTCTTCCATACGACCGTTCCCATGCAGGCAACCACCAGTACATATAAGACTATTGGCATAACATGTTTGCTTGAAGCATTGGCCCATCGTTGCAAAGAACGTACAATGCATGTAAGGGCGAAGATGGACAGGGCAGACCCCCATAATAAGGTTGGAATTGCAGTTGGGTAACGATGGTAGTGAATGCCTGTCCACAGTTTGCTGGCTGGCACAGGGACGAAATGCGCCAGGATGATGGGCATTACGATCAATAGTACAAGCGTAACTACATTCCAGGGCAGTTCGGAACGTCGAATCTGCAGGAGGGGGAATACTATGCAAAGTGGACCCACCATCCAATAAAGTACAGGGACAATGGCAACGAGCAAAATGCGTCGTATCTTACCTTCTGGTAATTTCTCATAAAGCCAGGAAACAAGAAGCGTGAGCAATACTGCCCATACCCCACCCAGCAAGGCATTCTCGTCGAGCAGGAAGAGCCATAGCAGGCATGAGGGCAAGAAACTGAGACCATAAAGTCGTCCCCAATTGGCCAGCCTAAGCATAAGGATTTGCATTAATGAGAGTAGCACTCCGATGATGATGGCGCCTGTCCAGGCATAGAGGAAGAACTGCGTACAGAAACGTCCCAGCAAGTCGGCTACGCCTCCGGGCAGTTTAACCACGTCCCATACATAGCTGCTATCGAAGAGGAAAAGTTGAAACTGCTCCTGATAATGCAAGTGATGTGGGTAGGCCTTTCCGAAAAAGAGGGTTACAGCCACACCAAAAAGGAGCGTACATATAATATGGAAATACTTCATTTATTCTTCTATATAACAAGTTTGTTATTTCAACATTGCTCTTATTCCCTGCACTTTGACCGTAGTCAAAAGTCGGGGGTTAGGGGTCAAAGAAGGGTGCCATCAATCTGAAGCTTGGCTACAAGGCTACTATTTTTCAAACACTTTGCTAAACTCTCTTGCGCTGATTCTGACAGGCTCAACCATGAACTCCGGACGATTGTAACTCTTCAACAGGTAGGTATTCACTTCGGGATCTTCCTGTGGAAGGAGGAAGGCCTTTTCGGCTTTTCCGTTTTTGAAATAGGAGAGATAGACACGGCTATAGGTACCATCGAGACGGCGACTTGCACACATAATCCAACGTCCGTTGCTCGACCAGGTTGGATAGCTGTCCGATTCATCCTTGCTATTAAGAAGAGAAAGGTCGAAAAGCTGGGGACGTTCCCTACCTTGAATGGTGTCGGGAAGGCTTTCTTCCTGTGTCACGACACAACCCTTATCAAGCGGCATGCATACAATGTCTGCGTCACGATGTCTGCTATGAAAACAACCATACTGCCCTTCTGCAAACAACAAGTTACGGCCGTCAGGACTTACACGAGGCAAGGTGGCACTCTTATTGACCGAGGCAGCATCATATACCAGCTCCTCTTCGCCGAAAGCACGCGTGGCCAGATTAAACGACCGTCGATATAAGTTGTACTGCAGATACGAGTAGGTGGACCTGATATCCTTGTCACGCAGTTCTTCTGGAAGTGGAATGGTTTTGCAATAATAAAGGTACTTGCCGTCGGGTGACCATGCGGGGTACACCTCTAACAGTTCGGGGTCATCGCAGATGACGCTCACAGAATCGGCCTCCACATCATAGAGAATCAAGTCGCTAATCTCATCATACACTTCAATCTTGTTAGCATTTGACGTATGGAATGCCTGGCGTGTCTTATTGCTTGAGAAGGCTATCAGTTTGGCTGTAGGATGCCATGCTGGATAGGCACCGCCAAAGGCCGTGACATCGCGTTTCAGATTGATCTTTGACACCTTACCATCATTCACAATCACAGTACCACTATTTGAGAGACGTACATGGAAGAGCATATTGTCGGTTTTATAGTTCTGGTAACTGTGGCAATTGATGCACTGACCTACTTCCCTGTCAACACTAGTAATCTCGTTGTTGAATATCTGGCTCTCTTCGAACGAAGTGAGATTGCGTTGGACTATCTCCATATAGTTCCATGCCACATACGAGGGTTCAATAAGGCGATATGACAAATATTCGTCTATAGGTTCCTCGGCTATATGAATCTCAAAAGGCGTGAACGATAGCCATTCATCTCCTTTCTGTCCCCAAACCTCCACCTTTATACTCTTTCCTTTGGAAGCGTCAAGCATGGCATGCCATTCCGATTCGGGAATCTGCACCTTCACCCCATCTCCATAAGTCTGCTGTTGACCATCTGGCATACTAAAACGTGCCACACAAGCCTGATATTCATCAGTAGGAAGCATGAAGTTTAGTGGTGCAATATTGCAAGGCACGGTGACATCGCAATAATCTGGGAATATAGCCGGTTGACACTGAGTATCCTTGCACGAAGAAGGCACAGTGGGATGGCTGGCACATGATGACAACCACATCAAGGCCACAGCCACAAGAGGGAGAAGAAAGAGTGTATATCTTTTCATACAGAATCAAGCTTTAATAAGTCCTTTTCTTGAAGAAGTAGTAATACCAGTAGGTGTCACTCCATTCTTTTTGCATATCCATAGCCACCGTTCCCAGCTTCGTACCAGGCTTCATCTTACTTTCCAGTTGCGCGGTGAATGCCTTGTAACGATTGTAAACATCCTCCTCAACGGGGAGCATCATTCGCTTTTCTTCTGGAGCCCTGTCCAGATACAAGATATATGCCTCCTGAGCATGCACGGGGAAATCGTCATTGGTATGCAACTTCAGATACTTACGAAATACGTCCCAGAAGGCATTTGCGTCACAGCGTATCATGGTATAAAACAATGCCTGTTCCGAAGCCACTTTGCTGTTGACCTTATCCCACAGACAGATGCTGGTCACTATGTATCTGTCGCTATTCTCTACACCGGTGATTTCATCGGAATAAGAGTTTTGTAATTCTTTGATATACTTTGTAGGAGGAGCAGGCTCCCAGTCGCTGTAAAAAGGATGATTGTGCAGAAGCTTGGTATAACGTTCAAGGAGCTTAACTTCTCCCGTGGCCATACAGCAACGAGAGAGCATCTTCAGATAGAATGGTGAGAAACCTGTCTGTATGCTACCTTCATAATTAAGGCGAATAGCTTCGGTTATCAGTCCGTAGTTATAATAAGCGAGAGGTGCAGCCGTATTCAGGAAACCGACATGCAGCGTGTCGGGATTGTAAATGTCTGCATCAATGTTGCCCATTTTGAAAGAGCGGTCAAGTAAACCTCCCTGGTTCATCAAGGCAATGTTGCGAAGCATTGTCATCGTGGTGGTCGATTCCTCTGCATCAGCAGCAATATTAAGCACCTCATTCCAGTTTTCTTCCTGAGAATAGCGTACCATACGCATTTCGTTGATGTAGTTCTTATCATGAAACCTAAGCGATGTGACAAAGACCATACCTACTACAGCACTAAGCGCAGGGACAAACCACTTTTTGGCATAGCGACCAAACGAAGAAATGAGCAGGGTGAGAGCCCCCAGTACAAAGAAAGGAATAGAGAGCGACTTGCCTACATCATTGGGTGTCTCAAAATGAGGCATACCAGCCATTACCAAATCATCAGGTTTTATATTTGAATATAAAAGAGTCCTCCAGACAGGTGCTGCTATTATAAGCACTATTACTGCTACGACTTCACGCCACGAAGGTTTTTCTATAACAGCCAGGCTCAGTACAAAAAGCAAGGCAAACCATCCAAGCACAGGATAAAGGCATAAACCTAACACATACCATACTATGTGCCACCTACGAGGCGTGCTGCGAGCCGTCCACAAGAGTAGCAACATAACAAGATAGCTCACAGATTGTGAGAACCAATAGCCCTTTATGGTAAAAATATAAATCCAATAGCCCAGGTCAACTACCGATGTAAGCAGGCAAGCCACAGGCAAAAGCATTAGAGCCACAGAACTTTCCGTCAAACTGAAAGCCTTTTTCCCCACATAAAATATAAGCACCCAGATAAGTGCAAGAATAGCTGACCCCAAAGCAGGATAATAGAAGAATTGCGTGAGCCATGCCCCCACGTACTGCATCAAGCCAAACGGCTTTGACATGAGGGTATGGAAGAAAGGCGTTCCGTAGAGAAACTCTGAACGCTCATGAGCCGTATAAAACACTTCTCCGTTGAGAAAAAGCATGAATACGACAAACACCATAGAAGTCAGCAGACTTGCATAGCATATTGT
Organism: Bacteroidaceae bacterium; assembly: GCA_024401185.1. GTDB lineage: Bacteria > Bacteroidota > Bacteroidia > Bacteroidales > Bacteroidaceae > Physcousia. The sequence continues at coordinate 10,555 of JAKSLO010000007.1, forward strand.
CTTTGAAACTTTCCGTGAAACATGGAATCGACCCATTATTGTTTTTGATTGTCTGTATTGTTGTTAAACGAAATATTGTCTTTGCTCCATCATCCAATGACCCATCTCTCGATATTACGCGTCTTGCTGTCAAAGTTCATTCCGACACGGATAATCTGCCGGCCAGAAGTATCGAAAGGCAAGGCATAGTGCTTATCCTCTATCTGCGCCAAAGCCTCTTCTGCCGTGCCATCCAGTTTGAACTCCATCACATAGCAGAACTTAGGCGACTGAAGCACAAGGTCAATGCGCCCCTCGCTGGTATGATATTCTGCCTGCACATAGAATCCCATCAACTTGAACAGTAGCCACAACACATTCTGATAATGGTTTTCAAGGTTCTTGAATGCCTATTGGCAATTTCTGAACAGCGTCCATCGCGATTACATTGATTCTGTGTTGCAAAGATATAAAATTTATTACGATATTCCAAACAATAGCGTGAAATTATGCCACATACATTACACTTTGCTTTTGGGACAGAAATATACAACATTGAAATAGGCTGGTCCATTTTACTGAACCAGCCTATTTTTAATTATCCTATTTCGGAAATATTATTCCTCATAGTAAACAGAACGAATCTTCAAAGAACCACGGCGAACCAAGATGTCCAAGTCCTTACCGCCACCGCCGTTACCGCGAGCGCAATCCTTAGCGATATCCTCTGTGATGAGCACTTCCCACAAGCCGGGACCGTCGATGATTACCTCGTCTTGATAGACATTTGACCACCAACCGTTCATGATACGTACCATGGTAGGACCTGCGGGCTCACCCCAGATACCACCGTCAGAGGGATTTGCCTCTTCCACATCGAAGATGAGGGTCTTGAAGCCCCAATATACATCGTCTGAGAGGTAAGGAAGGCCCTTACCTTCGTTGTCGCTGAAACGACCTGCAGCAGCATCACCCTGTGCGAGCACCAAGGGCTCACCCTGATAGATGGGGTACTTCTTAAGTTCCTGAGTAATAACCTCACACTTTACAGGGAAATCGGTAGTGTACATAGTACCATCAGCACAAATTGCAGTAAGAGTAACAACATGCTCACCCACCTTCATCTTCTTCCAAGCATAGTTGCCGAACGTTGCCTTAAGAGTATCACCATCGAAGAACCACTTGGCATTTACGGCTGCAGAGGTTGAGCACGTAATCACATTACCGAACTTGCCATTTTCAGCTACGTCAACCGTAACAGTTGACTTTTCAATGAGTTCCTCAATAGTGATGTTACCGTCATTGCTGAAATCCTCGTGAACGGGATCACAAGCTACCAACGCACATGCTGTGAGCAGAAAGAAAAATATCTTTTTCATATTCTTTACTAAATTATAAGATTAATACAATGTCTTATACTGAGTCGTAGGATCAGATGCATCCCAACCGGGGTTCTGCACAAGCTTACCATTCATGATGGTAATCTGACTCTGAGGCTTAGCCAAGAAACCATTGGTAGCAATGTAGCGCTCAGTCCAAGAGCAGGTCATGTGCTCCATAGTACGCTTGTTAGACTTATCACCAAGGCAAACGATCTTCTTACCAGCCTGAGCCTGAAGAGCCTTGGGAGCATAAGAATCAGCAGTAGGCTTGTTACCTGTCCAACGACGCATATCGTTGAAGCGAATACCCTCGAATGCAAACTCCCAACGACGCTCGTCCTGGATAGCCTTCAAAGAGTAACCTGTCTCAGGAACGCCAGCACGCTTCTGAACCTTGTTGAGATAGGTCTTGTCACCAGTCAACTCAGCGTGCATCAGGTAAACGTCAGCCAAACGCATCAAGTAGAAGTCCTCAAAGTGGTCACCCTGCATAGGATTGTCAAGAGAGCTGGTCTTAAAGCCAGGAGCAGCGTCCCACCAGGGAGAGTCACCTGTCAAAGCGTCAACAGTAACACCGTTCCACTTCTTCACACCATAGCCAGACTCCTCGCAGTCGTCCTTAACATAAGAGTACTCGGTAAGCTCATTGTCGCAGTCAATCAAAGAGCCCAACTTACGGATATCGGTATATTCGCCATTTCTCTCTGCCATTGTCCAGTCATCCCAGATGTTGCAAGAAGGAGTACCCTGACCCCAACCCTGAGTGAAGGGATAGGTATAGTCACGGTTACCATTGTTACCATTTACACGGAGAGCCCAGAATACAGAGAGGTAGTTACAGTACATACGCGCAGTTGCATAAGGCTGAGTAATACCCCAGCTTGAAGCGTTCATGAACTGAATCTGGAAGATTTCCTCGGTGTTACCATTACCCATGCCAGGCATGTCGAAGCAGTTCTCACGCTTCATGTCAGCGATGAATGCATATCCATGAGTACCTTCCTTGTTTGCACCGTCAACACCGTCGTGAGTCTCGTCCCAAACCAAGCTGTTAGAGTACTGCCAGAGTGAACGAAAGTCCTCGCAGAGCTTATAGCCACCATTGTCGATGACATCCTTAAGACCTGCCACAATGTCAGCCTGAGAAAGTGATGCAATCTCGCAACCCTCCTGCTTAACAAGGTTGATAGCGGGAGCAGAACCAGAAGCCAACTCGCCTACGTTCTTGTAGAAACCAGCCCAGAACATGTAAGCACGAGCTGCAAAAGCTTTAGCTGCATACTTGTTGGCATGACCACTGCCTGCAAAAGCAGCATCGCCCATAAGGTTCATACCAGAAACAAAGTCAGAAAGAATCTGAGGATAGATGACATCCTCTGCACTTACCTGCTGCTGCATCTCATCAGTAACAGTAGTACTGGTTACCAAAGGTACATCGCCATACATCTGGGTCAGCCACAAGGTATAGAGACCACGCATGAAGTAGCCCTCACCCAAAAGCTGATTGCGCTTAGCCTCATTGCCTGTCCAATCTACATTATCGATGGTCTCAATCTGGTTGTTAGCACGTGAAATACCTGCGTATAAAAGCTTAAAGGGCTCAGAGAACTGGTTTGAACTCATCTCTACAAGGTGATGAAGAGACTTCACCTTGTTGTCCTGCAAACCACCACTACCGTAGCAGTTGTCTGACATGAGCTCCCACCAGTAGAAAGGATTCTGTGTATCACTATCACCACCACCCATAGTATTCATGATACTGTAGGTAGCTGCATTCAATGCCTCCACATCTGCAGGCTTACCAGGGAAAGTAGCCTGAGTCATCTCGGTCACACGTGGATCGGTGTCCAGCATGTCATCACAAGATGTAAACATTGCTGCTGACGCAACAGCCAATGCTGAGAATAAATATTTTTTCATAACTATATTGTCGTATTAGAATTTAATGCTTGCACCAATCAAATAAGTACGTGCACTGGGATAGAGACCGAGGTCGATACCACTTTCCCAAGAGTAACCACCACCTGCATTACCTACCTCAGGATCGAGGCCAGTGTAACCTGTGAAGGTGCAGAGGTTCTGAGCCTGGAAATAGATACGGAGCTGCTGGAAGGGGCATGACTTCCAAACGTTCTTGAAGTCATAACCTACGGTCAGAGCCTTAATCTTGAAGTAGCTTGCATCCTCCATGTAGCGGTTAGAAACCCAGATAGTGTTGGTATGACCAGTAGCAGAAAGGCGGGGCATATCGTTTGAGGTACCCTCACCATGCCAACGGTTCAGAATGCTGGTATCGTAGTTGTGCTGGTAGCTGTCACCGAATGAACGGTAAGAACGCCAATTCTGCTGACCGAATGCACCGGCACCGTTGATTGAGAAGTCAAAGCCCTTGTACTGGATACCGAGGTTGATACCGAGGGTTACGTCGGGGTTGGGGTTACCAATCTCATGACGGTCGCACTCATCACCCTCTGCATAGACAATCTTGCCATCACCATTCCAGTCGTCCCAGATGCAGTCACCGGGCTGTGCACCATCCAGAACAGCCTTGCCTGCTTCGCGGGCAGCTTCAATCTGCTCCTGGTTCTGCCAGATACCACTGTATGACATACCATAGTAGTAGCCGAGAGGCTTGTCAATCTGAACACGTGAAACGTACTCAGTACCCTGTGAAAGCACACTACCCTGACCGTTAATGTAACCAGTCAGGTTTGCAATACGAGTAACCTTGTTCTTGTTGGTAGCTACGTTTACGCTAGCATTGTAACGCAAGTCCTTACCAATTCTGTCGTTCCAAGAGAGAGCCAACTCAATACCAGTGTTCTCTACGTCACCACCATTGACCTGTGACATTGGAAGACCTGTAGCAAAAACATCATCGCCCTTGATGAGCCAATCCTTGGTGGTCTTCTTGTACCAATCGAAGGTTACACCCAAACGGTTGTTGAGGAAGCGAGCGTCAAAACCGAAGTCGAGCTGCTCAGAAGTCTCCCAAGTGAGGTCCTCTGTAGGCAACAGATTAGCATAAGCACCAGTGTGAGGAGTGCCAGAGGTAGAGCTCTCCATGCTGCTATCGAACTTGTAACCATTGTCGTTTGAAGAACCAGACTGTGCAATAGTTGCGAGGTACTGGTATGCAGGGATACGGTTGTTACCATTCTGACCCCAAGATGCACGGATCTTCAAGAAATCCATCCATGACTTGGTGCTCTCCATGAAGTCCTCCTGAGAGATGGTCCAACCTGCTGATACAGAGGGGAAGATACCCCAGCGATGACCCTTGGCAAAGATGCTCGAACCATCAGCACGAAGGGTAGCTGTTGCCATGTACTTCTCCTTGTAATTGTAGTTTATACGACCGAACCAAGAAGCCAGATAGTTTTCGTCGTTAGGATTACCAGTCAGAGTTGCAGCTGTAGCATCGTCAAGCTTAAAGTTTGACAGGTAAGCTGAATTCCAATCCTTAAGGGTAGCAAGCTGCTCACCCTCGAGAACCTTGTTAGAGCCACCTACGTTTGCACTCCATGCAGAGCTCTCGAAGCTCTGACCTACCATGGCACTGATCTTGTGGCCATTGAATGAGGGAAGATCGTATGACAGAGTGTTCTCGAACGAGTATGAAGAACCCAACCAAGCGTTCTGGCTAACAGAGTAAGAACTTACAGTACCAGAACCTGCAGATGGAGAACGAGGTACGCCGAAGCTGCGATATGCACCATTTCTCCAGCGGTAGTTGAGCTGTGAACGCCACTTCAAGCCCTTGATAGGCTGGATAGTGATGAAACCAGAAACGCGAGCGTTAAGGTTACGGCTCTCAGCCATTGAGTTGAAACCACCCTTAGAGAGACCCTCATAGGGGTTGCTGAAGTAGAAGTCGTTCCACGTTCCTGCGCCATAGTTTTGATAGTTTGCATGGTTGTAAAGAACACCAGGTTCTGCAGTAGGATCGATTTCATTAGCATATACAGGCATCAAAGGAGTTGTCTGCAGCAAGCTGTGAATGTAGCTCCAGTACATACCGTCCTCAGCCAGGTCATGACTCTTGTTGTAGCCCAAGTAGAGGTTCTCACCAATGGTGATAACATCGAGATCCTTGTTCTTCAAAAGAACGTGATCGCTGTTCATGCGGATAGTATGACGGTTGTAGTAAGAAGCCTGGTCTGCACCCATGATACCTTCGTTGCCGGTATAGGTGTAAGACATTACAAACTTAGAACGGTCGGTACCACCATTCAAGGTTACTGCATGATTGTTCTGTACGGCATTCTTGTTGGTGAACTGATCCCACCAGTCGGTACCTTCCCAACCATTGGCTACCTTGTCGAGCACATTCTGGGGAACGTATTTTGCCCAATCCAACTTAAAACCACCCGTGTTGAACATATACTCATCGATGATGTTCATATACTGGGGAGCATTCAAGAGCTGAGGACGCTTGTAAACGTTAGACCATCCCACAGAACCATTATAGCTAAGTTCAACCTTGCCAGCCTTGCCCTGCTTGGTAGTAACAAGGATTACACCGTTAGCAGCACGTGAACCGTAGATAGCAGCCGAAGCAGCATCCTTGAGCACGTCGATGCTCTCGATATCGTTGGGGTTGATGTCATCGATTGAACCACCGGCTACACCGTCGATTACAACGAGAGGCTCGGGATTACCAATAGTACCTGCACCACGGATGGTAACCCTGTAGCCCTTACCAGGCTGTGCAGAAGCCTGAGTAATCATCATACCAGGCGTCATGGAAGCCAAGGCACCAAGCGCATTCGAAGTGTTGAGAGCAGCTACGTCTTCACCCTTAACCTGGATGGTAGCACCGGTCACCAACTTCTTCTTCATGGTACCATAACCTACAACAACCACCTCGTCGAGAATCTTGTTGTCCTCTTCAAGGCTGACGTTGACAACCGCACGGCTACCGATCTTTACCTCCTGTGTGACATAACCCATGAAGCTAACTACCAAAGTAGCTCCGGGCTTCACATTCAGAGAGTAATTACCGTTGACGTCGGTAATGGTTCCGTTACTTGTACCCTTCTCAATGACACTGGCACCTGCTACAGGGCCCTGGTCGTCAGTAATGGTACCTGAAACTTTCTTAGTCTGCTGAGCCTGCTGTGCGAGGCTTGCAGTCTGTCCAGCGTATGCTTCTGGAGCATAACCCAGTCCTACGACCGAGCAAAGTCCGAGGGCAAAAGCTGTCCTTCTGAAGTTTTTGTTCATACTTAAATTATTTAATAGTGAATACTATAACAATTTCTATATAACGATTGCTATCACTTTTTGTTATCATACGAAAATATTGGTATTGCTTTTTTGTTTTTCTTTGTTTTTAATTGAGGTTAGATCTATAAAAATAACTGGTAAACAACTAATAATTTTACACTTGCAAATCCACTGGCACGTGACTGAACCATGTGGTAAGCATACTATTATTAAATTATTCTCATCCTAAGTTATAAGGTATAGATACATGATACATAATTTGTTTTTTTAAGGTTAGAGGCAACACGAACTGCCTCAGCCTTCGTTTTACCTGATTTACCTGGTTTTAGATTAAAATTTGTTCACCTTATCTTTTCAGCAAGCACGTTCTTTTGCACGCTTCAAAGAAAAATGTGCGCAAAGATACTTAAAATTTCATAAAAAATAAAAAAAAAAGCAAAAAAAATGCACCTATATCATGATTTTTAAAAAACAAAAAACAAGCAAGTATCATATAATCGACAATTATACTGACAGATACATACAAAAACAAAAATTAAAGATTTTAGTGTTTTTTTGTAAAACAGATTAAAAACAGTATAAGTGAGTGACCTGTTTTGGCTCTTATCGCATCTATATAACAAGTTTGTTATTTCAGCATCGCTCTTATTCCCCTACATTTTGACCGCAGTCAAAAGTCGGGGGTTAGGGGGGGCTAATATTTTTTGGCATTGGTTTGATTACAGGGTGCACTTTACTTTCACTCAGTTGGCTTACGTCTGGCTTACGTGTTTTGACGTAAGCCAGACGTAAGCCAACTGAGTGAAACACGAGTGAAACTAAGAGGAAGCACGGTGTTGACATTGAGATTGGATGGCGCGACAACATTGGTGACCTCCGCTATAGTGTTAACGCTAACATGTCAACACTCCACAACGAGGTAACTGAGGTTTCAACACTTGCAGACCGCATCGACCCTGATGCAGCAGATATTATGCAGGGATTCAACAGTACTCTGGGTCCCACCTTTGAGAAGGGTCACAACGTATGGTACTTCCGTGGTTACAAGTACGCAGGTGTCAGCAATGGCCAGAACGTTGACAAGGACAACAATGTTATCGCTGAGGGTCACGCCATGTACTATGACAAGGATGGCAAGATTACCACAGCTCCCTCTGAGAACGACAAGCAAGACTTGGGTTCAGCTATTCCAACTTTCACCTATGGTATCACTTTGAACCTTGAGTATAAGGGCTTCGACTTCACCTTGTTCGGTACCGGTTCTGCTGGCAACAAGATCTACAACATGATGTGTTCTGCTGACCGCACTATGATCAACGGTCTCAATACCTACTGGTTGGATTCTTGGAAGCAGCCTGGCGACAATGCTAAGTATCCCGACATGAAGACTGTAGCAGCCGACTGGACATTCTACAGCTCAAGTGCAGCAGTATTCAACGGTTCATTCTTCAAGATTAAGCAGATTCAGTTGGGTTATACCTTACCCCAAAACATCACCAAGAAGGCAAAAATCAACGCTCTGCGTTTCTTCGTTTCTTTGGATGACTTCATCACCTTCACCAAGTACGTAGGTGCTGATCCCGAGACTTCTTCATACAACAATGGTCCTTCACGTGGCATGGATAACGGTATGTATCCTACCTCTAAGAAGGTTACCTTTGGTGCAAGTGTTACATTCTAATTTTAATTCAATATAAAATACGGAATATGAAAAACAAGATATTTAAAATGGCTTTTCTGGCAACTGGAGCTTTGACTTTTGCTTCTTGCGTGGACCAGCTTGACATACCTCAGAAGGGTGTAATTCCCATGGAGGAATACTATTTGACAGATGATGATTGTACCGCCGCTCTCAACAATGCGTACGTTAATGTTATGGGCAACGTATTTGGCCGTCAGCCCGACTTGGGAGGTCCTGGTATTTACACACCTTTGAGAATTATTACAAACATGCCCGGTGACGATCTGTTCTATGCATCTGGCAACTATGGTGACCATGAATTCTCTGGCGATATCAACGAATTCCGTTATGACACCGATGCAGAGGCACTTAAATTTGAGTATTCAGGTATCTACCAGGCCATCTACACTTGCAACTTGGTTATCGATAATTTTGGTAAGGGTACTTCTGCCATCCAGAAGCAGAGTGTAGCTGAGGCTCGCGTAATGCGTGCTTACTGTTACTTCTTGCTCGCTAACCTTTGGGGTAATTCTCCTTTAGTAGATCATTGCCTGACAGCAACAGACCTGCCAACTAACTGTGCTGATACTCCTGAGGAGGGTCGCAAGCTTTTACTGAATTGGGTAGTTTCTGAATGTGAGAAAGCCGAGGCAGATCTGACAGAGCGCAAGGGTAAAGATGACAAGGATGGATGCGTCCGTGTAACTAAGGGATTCGCAAACGCACTTACTGGTAAGGCATACCTCTTCTTGGAAGAATACGCTAAGGCAAAGACTACTTTGGAGAAGGTTATCAAGTCGGATAAGTATGACTTGGTTTCTACCGATAAGTGGGCAGACAACTTCCATATAGAAGGTGACTGCAACGAGGAAAAAGTGTTTGAGTTCAACCTTGAGTACAATGCTGGTGTAGGCGGCTGGGGCGGTATGATTCAGCGCTCTTCTTGGATGGAGGCTAACGCATGGAACTGGCGCGCTGGTAACTTCAAAAGAAATCCCGCTTACAAGTACTGTGGTATCGACGGTTGGGGTGGCCTCGGTGTTAAGCAGAACTTCGGTGACGAATTCTTTGCTAACGATGGTCATTCAAAGCGCTTCGATGAGTCTCTCATAAATGTCCACGATGCAATATTCGCTCATTCCATGGAGTATGGTACTATTACCGTAACTTACGACAAGGACAAGAAGGAAGAACAGATGGCAGACTATTTGTCTATCGAATCTTACTGGAAGAATCCTAAAGAGGAGAAAGGTAAGATTACTATTGAGATCGACCTTGATGCTATTCCCGAAGCTGAGTTGAAGAGCAGTAAGGCAGTCGGCATCAGCGACCTCGCTCAAGGCCTGTATGGCAACTCATTCTGGTTGCAGAAGAAGGTTCTCATGCGTGCCAACGATACCGAGGGCAAGAAGTATGGCGACAACATCCGTTTGAACAACTATGTGGTAGAGCGTTACGCTGAGGTTCTCCTCGACTATGCTGAGGCTTGCGTACAGACTGGCGATGTAGCAGAGGCTAAGAAGTACATCAACAAGATTCAGGAGCGTGCAGGCTCTAAGACCATCAGTGCTTCTGTTGACATGGAGGTTGTAAAGAAAGAGCGTCACTACGAGCTCTTCCTCGAGAATACCCGCTGGTTCGACATTATGCGTTGGAATGATGCAAAGGCTATTGCCGAGATTGAGAAGAACGGTACAAACGTTCCTCACGTATTCGACAAGATGTTCCGTGAACCTAAGGCTGGTGAGAAAGTCACATGGCATGAGGATGGCCGTCTGTACACCGTTGCAACTCAGGCTGCTAAGGATGCCGGCTTCGAAGTTGGTTTCAAGAAGGGTAAGCATGAGTTCTTCCCCATTCCTAACACTGTAATGCAGAAGAACGCCAACATGAAGCAGCACGATAACTGGTAATTGCAAAAGGTAAGTAAAACTTACTCACATAACAGCAGCCTCGCATTCAACTCTGGATGCGGGGCTGTTTTGTGTCCATAATGCACAGTGAGCATTTTTGTTTTAGACGATAGCTTCTATCAATGTTCGTCCGTTTAATTCTACTGGTGGCAACAAACCTGACTTCTTTGCCTTATTGAAACAGAAGCTTACCATGTAACCAGTTTGCAAGTCGTAGCGTTCAAGATACTCGGCAAGCTGTTGCTCACCTCGTTCGTTGTATGACTGTCCTCGCCATATCTTTAACTCCACGATGTACTGCTGACCGAGATAGTCTATGATGATGTCAGTACGGGTGAGGTCACGTGTCTGGGCTTCGCAGTAGTAATTGCCTATACCGTTGATAATAGGGCGAAGGTAGGTAAGGAAAATCTTTCTGCCATTATCTTCGACAAACTGATCATCGTGCCCAGGGCGATAGATTTCGTTGAAGTGAACACAGAAACGCTCCATGAGAAGACGCATGTCGATAATGCCATCATGGACAAACTGGTTCTTTTCGTATTCGCCCAACTGATAGATGTGTGATGGTTTGTCAAGAGAGATGTAATAGTTGTAAAGCCATGTCTCGAATATGCGACAGGCTATCTTTGTGGCACCGCCTTCTTCCTTCACGAAGTTGAACATAACGGCAATGTTGATGTCCCTGTCGTAATAGTTGAATGCCACCCGCTTGCCGCCAAAGATAATGGATTTCAACATGTCGGAAAGCCCCGGGAACTGGGTCAGTTTCTTCTGCATATCATCAAAGAGCGTGTTCCCCTCTTTGAGCAGAGCATTGACCGCCTTCAGCACACCTTCCTTGTCCCATGTGTACTGTTCGGCATCGATAATCTGGCAGATGCGACTTACGAGGAACGGATAGCCAGCGGTATAGTCGCGTATCATCTGACCTACAAATACTTCGTCAAAAGTCAGGTTGTGGTCTGCTTTATATTCGGCGAGCATTCCTGATATGCCATCGGCCGGAAGGCTCATATCGACATCGAAAGGAACCGCAATATTCCAGGGGCTATTGTATTGATGGTCTTCTTCCGTGCGAATCCTCAGTTTCAAGTTCTTGATGTCATATACACCAGCGAGGATGACGGATTGGAAGGTTGGGTGAGACTCACGTTTCAGATACATGTTTCTCAATCCGCCTAAAAATTTAATAAACCCTTGATTGTTACCAGCTTGGTCAACCTCGTCAATCAGCACAACTATAGGTTTTGATGATATGGTGCACATTTCCTCTACGACCTCAGAGAAATCCACGTCTTCTATAGCATTTAAACCAGGAGGACAAACAGTTTTCAAATAATCATATATTTGTCCATCTACGATACGAGACTCACGCTTTATTCGCTTCAGAAAATTGGCGTTAGAGGTAGCTGCCGTTTCAAAGGAACTGTCATCTGCTCCTTCAAAACTGATATTGAAAACGCAGTATTCATCCGAAAGACGGCAACTTATCGCCTCAAGTGTAGTAGTCTTGCCATACTGCCTACCACGGTTTATACAGAAATAGTCACCCTTGGCAACCATCCTACGGATGATTTCCAAGCGGTCGGTGATGTCCACCATATAATGATCTTTCGGGAGACAAGTACCCGCTGTATTGAATATTTTCATACCTGCAGTGACGAAAGTGCATCGCTCGGCACTTGTGACGCTTGCCTAGCAAGTAATCGGTTTACCGCTTAGCTCGTCCAAGAACTTACGCTTTGCAAATTTATGAATTTTTTCTCAAAAACCAGCAAAAAGTCCCTTGAAATCAGCGTTTTTTTATAAAACTTTTCAACTTTCGCAAGCTTCGCATGTTTCAGTATGAGGGAGTTCTTATGCAAGTGAAACTTGAATCACCTTATACTTCTTGAACAGAAATGCGACCCTACCCACAGGGGCAGAGTCGCATTTTATTTGTCCGGGTTAAGCATGCGCTCAACTCTAACTTCTTACTTATAATAGTAAATCTTCATGGGTGTGTACTTTTCACCTGTCAAGAGGAAATGATGGGCATCAAGGTTGTCATAGAGATTTCCATCCTCCTTGATATTGATCTTGATAACCTTCATGCCTGTGGCAGGATCATCCTCAGCCATATCGATGCAGTTGTGCTCGTTGCCACCGTATGCACCATCCCACCAGCCTGTGGTAATGCGCACATTTGAGCTTGCATCACCATCAATGAGAACGTAGATAGTGCCATCCTTGATTACGGCCCAATCCTCCATAGAGACAGCCAAGATCTCTTCGCCAGAAGAAGTATTTACATTTGAGAAGCGATACACACCATCCCAAGCAACTGCGCCATGAGAGCCATCGTTCTCCCAGATTACAATGGGGGCGGGACCATCCTCTGCACCACCGCCTACAAACACATCCTTCTCCTGATAGATCTCGAGGAGCCTGTAGCCTTCACCCGTAAAGAGCAGGTGCTGAGCATCAAGAAGAGCTAACATATCAGGATACATAGAAAGGTTGAGCTCGATGAAGAGAGTACCATCGACGTCCTCGATAAGTTCGGCGCAGTTATACTCCTTGCCTCCGTAATCGGATGCCCACCATCCTGTAGTGACACGTATATTGGGATTATCGGAAGTCTTCTCGATGGCAATGCGGAAGGGTTCGCTCTTCAGGATTTCCCATACGTCATCGGGGAATGCATAGGTTTCCTCTCCCGTAGCACTTGAGACTCTTGAGAATCGGCCTTCGCCCGACCATGAAGGAGCGGGGATAGTGCTCTGCTCGCCATTCTTCCAGAATGAGGTTCTCACCTTCTCTAAGTGGCCTTCTTCACCTTCAATCCAAACCTTGTCGAGTACGTAGATACCCATGGGGGTATAACCTTCGCCCGTGAAGAGCAAATGCTGGGCATCGAGGTTGCCGTAGAGATTTCCGTCTTCCTTGATGTTGAGCTCGATGAACTTCATGCCAGTCTCCTCGTCAACTTCTGCGATGTCTATACAGTTGTGCTCACCTCCCATGTAAGCGCCATTCCACCAACCAGTGGTGATACGTACATTGGCATTGTCGCCACCATCGAAGAGGAAGTAAACCACACCATCCTTGATGAGTGACCAGTCTTCCAATGAGAATGCAAAGATTTCCTCACCAGTCTTAGTATTGATATTAGCGAAGCGGTAGAGACCGTTCCAGCTTACAGCGCCTGTGGCAGCAGGGTCCTCGTTCTTCCAGAGGAAGCGCTTGGTAGTCTCCCAGTGTCCACCTGAGACAGCTGTTTCGAACTTGAATTCAGGACTCTCGACAATCTGGTCGCCGATGTAGATCTTGACCTTTGCATTACCCTTGATAACCTTGGCAGGCACCTGGATAACGACACGGCCGTTGGCTACGCGAACGAACTCAGAAGCGGGTATGAAGACGGGGTTGCCGTCCTCATCAACGAACTCTGCACCGGTAACGAACTGCATATCCTTACCGTACACGGTGAGGGTCTCATTACCTTTGAGCAGGTCGCCCTCCTGGGCAGAATAGCCCAGAATGGCAGTCTGACCGATTGTGAGAGGAAGACGTGACACAGCGGTCTCACCGGCTGCATTGCGAACCAAGAGGTTTCCTGCCTCCTTGAGCCCCATAGGAGCCTTGACGCGAATCATTTCATCAGTAACCACTTCAAAGTCGCTAACGGTGATTTCGCCAGGGAACACGATTTCAGTTACGCCGGCAAGCCCAGAACCGTTGATGGTCATCGGGGTGCCTGGTACGACTACTGTAGGTGAGAAAACCTTGATGTTCAGACCTAAGTTGCCAGAGTCGTTGTCATCATTGTCGGCACATGAGACGAACATAGCAGACAAAGCAATAAGCAACGTGGCAATATTGAGATAGCTAAATAACTTTTTCATAGATTCTATTCATTATTAATTTCCCAACCTGAATTCTGTGTAAGCTTACCGTTGATCAGTCTCTCAGACTGTGGGATGGGGAACAGGTTGTACTTCTCGTTCCAATTACGTGCCTTGATAGTACGTACCAGTGTATTACCGCCATCACTAAGGGTAGCTACAGCAATATTCTTGAAATATTTGTCACCCTTCATCCAACGGCGTACATCCCAGAAACGGTGATTCTCAAAAGCAAGTTCAACAAGACGCTCACGCTCGTAACGCTCTACCCATGCCTCACCGTCTTCGGTGAACTTAGGCATATTGATGTCGGCACGAGTACGGAGTACGTTGATAGCCTCATTGGCTGACATACCGTTCTCCTTATTCACATCATCCTTACTGTAGAACTTCTCGTTAGCCTTATCGCCATTTGCATGGAATGCAGCCTCGGCAAAGTCGAGATAGAACTCAGCCAGACGCATCACAATCCATGTGTGCTGCTTGGTTACCTGATTGTCGGTAGTGGTTACGCAGGAACCGTCAACCAGCTTGCGAAGGTAGTAACCTGTGGGAGTAGCCCCGTACTTTGGAGCGGCATTGAAACCACCGGCAAAGGTTTCGATAACCTTCTTCTGTGTGCCATTAGTAGGCCACTCGTCGCCATTCTTTACTACAGTAAGAGCGAAACGGGGGTCAAGACCTTCGTAAGGATCGGCAGTCAAGTCGATGGTAGCACCAGGATAGCGTTCGCCGAAAGTCTGACCATTGTCCTGGAACTCATACTGGTCAACAAGACTCTGAGTGGGACAGTTACCAGAAGAGCCGTTTTCAACACCTACAGGATAGTTTGCCATCTCGAAGTCATTGCTTGAGGGACGGCCAAGACCGAAAATGAGCTCCTTGTTGAAGAAAGCATCGTTACCCCAAAGGTCAGCATAGCGGCTGAGCTTCAAGCCCCAAGCCTTGGCATGGTCGATTACATACTTTGAAGCCTCGGCTGCTGCAGCCCACTTAGCCTTGTCGTTAGTAGGATTGTGCAAGGGAGAGGCAGCATAGAGCAATGTGCGAGCCTTGAGGGCATAGGCAGCACCGCGAGTAGCGCGTCCGATTTCAGCGTATGGCTCATCGGCATAAGACACAGGCAGGTAAGTGGCAATCTCATCGAGTTCGTCCACAATGAACTTGACAACCTTATCTGCAGGAGTACGCTCTACGTTGTTGGCCTGACCATTGGTAAGAGTAGTGGTTACAAGAGGCACATCACCATAGGTCTTGAACAGTTCGAAGTAGAAATAAGCACGCAGGAAACGCAACTCATAGGGGAAATTGTCCAACTGCTGCTGCCATATCTCATAGTTATCATCATAACGCCACTCGGTGAGGTCGATCTTGTCAATCTTCTCCAGAATGGTATGAATCTCAGCAAGAGCGGTATAAGACTTGTTCCATGTGCTTGCCATGGGGTTTGCCGTACTCCAACCGCCATTGAAGTAGTTGTTTACCGCACCAATTTCGAGCGCATACTGAGCCTCATCGGTAGCACCTGCCAGGAAACTGGTGCTATTATTTGACAACTCATCGCTGTACATCTGTGCGTAAACATCCCAAATCATATTCTTCACACCATCGTTGAAGAACTCGTATGTCCATTCCTCGTCACGGAGTGACACTTCGTTGTACTCAAGGTCCACACAAGAGTTGAGCGCGAAGACAGTAGGAAGGGCAAAAAGAAATATTCTTTTGATTTTCATAATAATTCGCTTTTTAGAATGTTACAGAAAGACCAAGGTTCACGCTCTTCATTACAGGGTAGCCTGTGTTGAGATTCTCTGCATCCATAGCCTTGATGCTGCTCCATGAAAGGAGGTTCTGGCCTTGGAGGAAGATCTTTGCACCATTAATCTTGAGAGAAGAGAGTACAGAAGCGGGGAGCTTGTAATAGAGTTCGAAATCGCGCATCTTGAACCACTTGGCGTTGCGGTACCAGATAGTTGACTCCTGCTCATTGTTAGCCACTGACTCGGTAGAGAGACGGGGATAGAGGGCTGCAGAACCCGCATTGTCCCAACAGTTGTTGTAATACTCGGCAGAAAGGTTGCGGTTGTTAGAGAGGGCACCCCATACGCCATCCACATAACGGATGTTCTTCATCTGGTTGCCAGCACCCTGGAAGGTAGCATTGATGCCAAAACCTTTATACTCGACACCGAGGTTGACAGCATAGTTCAATGAGGGGAAAGAAGTGCCATAGTCAAGGGCAACATAGTCGTTCTGGTTGATTACATTATCGCCATTGACATCCTTGTACTTGATGTCGCCCACCTTTACCTGTCCAAACTCCTGACGAGGACTGTTGGCAATATCATCCTCGCTCTCGAAGAAGCCGAGGGCTACAAGAGCACGTGGTGCATCGGCAGCATCACCAATGACAGAGAGGTTCTTGTAGGCGGGATTCTCAATCCAAGAGTCAACCTTGCTCTTTGTAGCAGTAAGCATCACGCCACCATATACGTTAAGACCATTCTCAAACACCTTGGCATAACGCAAGCCAGCCTCTACACCATAGCTTGAAACCTCACCCTTGTCATCGTATGCAGACTGAATACCCACAACTGCCGAATTCTTCTGGTTAGCAGGAACAAGGATGTTGCTGTGCTTCTGATAGAAAGCATCGAGAGTGAAGTCGAGAGAATTCATCAAGCGAATATCAGTACCGACGTTTACCTTGTAGGCAGTCTCTTGCATGAAGTCCTCTGTGGGGAAAGCCTGAAGGAAGGCACCCCAGCTGCTCTGGAAGCTGGTGTCATGCACGAACTGTCCGTGTGACATGTTCCAGGGTGCCAGCCACATACCAGCCTCAGGAGTGAAGTCGGTGTGCTGAATACCTGCCGAAGCACGTACCTTACCATAGTTCAGGATGGCATCCTCATCAGTATTGTTTGCATAGATATAACCCAAACCGAGAGTGGGTGAGAATGCCCACTTGGCAGGATAGGAACGGTTTGAACCGTTGGCTGCAAGAACAAGGTCAGCCATCAACTTGTTGGCATGATCATAGTGAGTAGCCAACTGCCAGTTGGCACGATACCATGAATGATGCTGGCCATCGCGAAGCTCACCCTTGATGTTGTAGTTGGCATTCAAGCCGAGGTTGTCACCATTACCAAACTGGGTATTGTACTTAAAGCCCACATTCATTGAGCCCAGACGCCACTGGTTGTTGACCCAGTTGCTGAAACGAAGCTTGTCCTCCTTGGTACCCATCACGGTTTCAGCAAGGCTTCCCACAGCGTCATAGTAGTTCCAGCCATACTGGTAACCCTTGATGTTCTGCTCATAGATATTAGAGCAGTTGTCGTAAGAAGCACCGATATAGAACTTCAGACCTTTAACAAACATGCTCAGATCCTGATCCAACATCATGTTTGCCCAAACCTGACGCTGGTGAGTCTTTTGGAAACCAGTGCCTTGCATCTTAGCCAAGAGGTTGAAGTCGCCGAATGTCTGACTACCACCCCATACACCGTTGGCCGTCTGCACAGGGAACGCAATGGCAGGAGTCTTGTAGAGATGCCACCAGGCATCATTGGAACTCACATTGTTCAATCCGTTAGTCTCCATGAACATGGCAAGCATGCTGGCGCTAATCTTGGTTGACTCAGAAATCCTGAAATCTACATTGGCACGGATGTTTGCCTTCGAGTACTTCAGCTGAGAATCCCAGTTCTCCTGCTTTGTGTTATTATAAAGACCACGGGCATCGGTGTAGTTCAACTGCGTGTAGTACTGCACCTTTTCAGAACCTCCATACATAGACACGAAAGCCTGGCTCTCATGAGCGGTGTTACGGAAAGCCTGCTCCTTCCAGTTTATGTTGGGATAAACATAGGGATCAGAACCATCCTGGAACTTAGCCAGCTCATCGGCCGTATAGGCAGGAGCAAGACCATCGTTCTTACGCGCAATGTTCAGGGCGGTGGCATAGTCGAATGCACTCACCATGTCGGCAAACTGAGGATCAAACTGGAACTTGTGCGAATAGCCTGCCTTAACGTGGTTGCCGCTATTGGCCTTGCCACGCTTGGTCTTAACATAAAGCACACCATTGATGCCTTCATGGCCGAAGAGTGCCACAGCAGCAGCATCCTTCAATACCGTTACACTCTCTACCTCCTCCACTAACAGGCGGTCGATAGGACGCTCCACTCCATCCACGAGAATAAGAATGTCGTTGGCATCAGTAAAGTTGGCAGTACTACCTTGACGGGTCTGAATACCACGAATGTTGAATGTGGCACCTTTACCTTCCTCACCCTTGAAACCCGTATTCTGGATAGCGGTGAGACCGAGCAGCTTGCCATAAAGTGCATCAGCCAAACTTACAGCCGATGTGCGCTGCAACTCCTCAGCTGTGATGGTGGTAGCCGCTGCCGTAGTGAGAAACTCAGAAATCTCCACTTCGTAACCGAGGTTTACCTTCTGAGTCTGCTTGTCAGCAAGCTTCACTTGCGCATTGACTGTCAAAGGAGCAGCGCAAATGCCCATAAGGGTATATCTTAATATTTTATTGATATTCATAGTTTCCTTGATTTATATGTTATTACCATCCAGGATTCTGTGTAAGACCATAGCCTTTTTGAATCTCGTTGCGGGAAACGGGATCAAGATACCACTTGTTAGTCCAGAAACCGGGCTTCCACCACTCACGGGCACCATCAGTGATTACAGGACGCTCATACTCGAACTTGGGCCATGCCTCACCATCGGTGTAAGCACTCTCCACACGATTGCCTGAGGCATCAAGGCGATAGGTATGAAGCTCGTGCAAAGGCTTGGTGAAAAGATCCTGACGCATACGGCGAATCATGTCGTAAACGCGGTCACCACACTCAGCACCAATCTCACAGTTACGCTCACGAAGAATCTCGTTGATAAGGTTCTCCTTGTTAGACTTAAGGTTGAGTTCTTTATTCATCTCCTCAATACGACCCAGACCCACGCGTGAACGTACTACATGGAGGTCATCAAGTGCGCCTGTGAGGTTGCCTGTCTCTGCTTTTGCCTCAGCACTGATGAGGTACACTTCGGCCAGACGGATGTAGGCAACACCAATGGCCTTGTCGTCCATCTTATTAGCATCGTAATCCAACATCCACTTGAACTTGTTCAGACCAGAAGCATGGTCGGCTGCCTGATTGCTGAAAGCGCTGTTGTTCTGCAAAATACCGCCCTGCCAGGTATCAATGTACTGCTGACCCTGGAAATCACCTACGATTCCTGCGCTGAAGCTCTGGCGAGGTACAGCAACGGTCTCATAGAGACGAGGATCACGATCCACGAAGATGTCAATACCTGTAGGATTCTTACCAGCACCGTAAATATCGGCATTTGCATAGGGATAGTTCTTTCCGTCAGCCATACCGAAGCATTCAACCAACTCACAGGTAGGAACGGCAGAACCCTGACGATAACCATCGAGAGCAAAACCTGCCCAGCCCCAACCCCAGGCACCACCAGACATGGTTGTTGTGGGGTGTGCATCGAAAAGTTTTTCGTGATTCTTCTCGGTGTTGCGATAACGGTATGCAGTACGGAAAGCCATACGATAGCCTGCTTCATCCTGGGTCTCAGCCTGTACAAGCTTGTAGTAGCCAGGAGCGAACTTGTTGGTGTCGTTGTCGAGGAAGAAATCGTTGCAGGCATCCAGACAGCGGTTCCACAGACTTGGATCCTCCTTACCAAACCATACATGCTCGATGTTGGTGAACTCAGTCTCCTTGGCAGGATCATAAGTCATGTAAGGCTTCACATTATTGAAAAGAGGAGATGCAGCAAACATCCAGAGCTTGCAGCGCAACGCACGGGCAGAAGCGCGGGTCAGACGACCTGACCACTGGCCCAAATCCTCGTTGG
Organism: Bacteroidaceae bacterium; assembly: GCA_024401185.1. Classification (GTDB taxonomy): domain Bacteria; phylum Bacteroidota; class Bacteroidia; order Bacteroidales; family Bacteroidaceae; genus Physcousia. The sequence goes on from JAKSLO010000007.1 coordinate 30,524, forward strand.
GAACGGCCCAGATGAAACCGGGTTCGTCAATAGCCTTTTGAATGAGCTCATCAATATACACAGCAGTTTCCCAAGCTGTAGAACGGCCTGTGGTGAAATCCTCACCTACGCCGTAAGCATGGTCAACAAGGCAAAGTCCACCAAAGTTGCGGAATCCGTCGAAATAACGGCTTGCCATAATGGTGTAAGCCTCACCTTTCAGACGGCTCTTCTCTTCCGCAGTCATATCAGGCACTTTGTCAATGTTCTCAATCAACTGCCAGCACTTGCGGATGGTTTCGTAGATGGATACGCGGCCATCCGATTCATAGGAGGGACTCTTGGTAGAATAAGAGAACTTACCATAGAAGTTACCGTTGTCAGTATCCTGACAATCCTCATTCAGCAGACCAGGGTAGTAGCTCTGCTTGGGAGCACCCCAGCTACAGTAGCACTGGTAAGAGTCAGAAATAGCATCGATGGGCGCACCATTCATCATATTACCAGACGTGTAAATACAGTAGATCTGACCGTAAGCACTCCACAGGAAGTTACGGGTATATTCGGCTTTCGAAAAGATGGTATCGATGTTCACATCCACACCAGGAGCCTTCTCAAGGAATGCGTCGCCCACCTTGAAGTCATCCACGCAGGAAGCGGTGAGACCGGCGCCCAACATCAAAGCCACTATATATTTTAACTGTTTCATTGTATTAAGTTTTAATCCAACAGATTGATTAGAAATTAACCTTCACACCGAAGTTATAGACACGAAGATTCGGGTATCTGATGCCACGCTCTACGTTACCACCCTCAGCCTCGGGGTCATTACCTTTGAATGAGGTGAAGGTAAGAAGGTTCTGAGCGGTTGCATACACACGTACAGAGTTGAACAATGGTATCCACTTGGGCTTGTTGAAGGTATAGCCAATCTCAACATTCTTCAAACGCACATAGCTTGTAGAGATAAGCCAAGCACGTGAGTCACGGTTGTTGTGAACACGGTTAGAGAATGAGATACGGGGAAGCAGGGCATCCTGATTGTCCTCTGTCCATGAGTTATCGCAAACCCACTGGGTAAGAGCCGATGTATTGGTAGAACCAAACTGGTCACGATAGTATGTGTTGAGCATACGATCCACATTGCCTGCACCTACCCACATCATAGAAAAGTCGAGACCCTTCCAAGTGAAACCGGCGTTCAGAGAGTAGTTGATCTCTGGAATATCGGTATGACCATAAGCACGTTGGTCGTTAGCATCGATGAGACCATCACCGTTAAGGTCAACATACACACAGTCACCATACTTCAGAGCTACACCCTGATTAGGCATGGAAGTGCCGTACTTAGCTTTATAGCGGTCTTCCGTACCCTCGTTATAATATTCAAAGAGGTCATATACAAAGTGAGTGCCGATGGGCAGGCCGGTACGTGCCAGATAGTCGTACTGGGGTGTGATTTCAAGCATATCGATGATCTTGTTGCGTACGAACGAGAAGCTGGGAGAGATGTTGTAACGGAAAGCACCTACCTTGTCACGCCATGCCAAAGAGATTTCATAACCATGGTTCTTTACGCGACCCTTATTTACGTAACCTGAAGGCAGGCTGGTAACAGCAGGAAGCAGCGCACGGTTACTTACAAGAATGTCCTTACGATCTTCCCAGAAGAAGTCGAGATTAAGCGAAAGCCTGTCGTTGAGGAAGTAAGCATCCATACCCAGGTTGTATTTAGAAGCAGTCTCCCATGTTACGTCGGGATTACCTGCGGTAAGTTCCTTGGCTGCCTTCAACCACTCTGTAGGATTGATACCGAAGTTGGTACCACGATTTTGGGGGTCAGTTGTCATGCTACCTGTATAGAATGCCCATGCACCGGGGAGATACATGAAACGCGCACCATTGGTATTGTCATTACCGACCTTACCCCACGAACCACGAATCTTCAGATAGCTGATAGCCTTTGAAACAGGTATCCACCATTTTTCTGCAGAAGGAATCCAACCTGCAGAGAATGAAGGGAATGTACCATAGCGCTTACCCTTGGCAAAGTTTTCTGAACCATTATAACCGATATTGAAGTCAATCATGTACTTTGTCTTGTAGTCGTATGTTACACGACCTACGAGACCCACATAACCTTTAGGAATTGAAGAGTATAAGCCATCAGAATCCCAAGGATAGTATGTCTTGCTCTGGTTGTAGAGCAAAAGTGCGCCAACGTTGTGATCGGCGAACTTGCGAGCGTAGTTCAGGCTGGCCTCAGTGTACCAGTTACGACTACCATAACGGCCTGTTGACTCGTTGTATTCTGCGGGCCATGCAGTACCTTGCTTACGCAATACCTCCTGACCATCCACAATGGTAGCTACATAGGTGGTACCCGTACCATAGTTCGAACGCATGCTCTTGGGAGACATGTACTCAGAGTTGTAAGAAGCCTTCACCTTGAAATCCAAGCCCTTGGTCAGGAAACTCATGTCGAGCTTGTACTGGAGGTCGAAGTTCAGAACGTTCTTGCTGGTGTAGTTGTAACCCAACTTATAATAGTTGGTCAAAGGTGCACGATCGTAGGGACCTACCAGAGTGGGGTCAGAAACAATCAGACGACCCTGATCATCAATACCATAGCTGGCGTATGGAGTTGCACCCTGCATGTAACGGAAGATGAAGTCCTCACCCTGACCAGGAGTGGTACGGTTCTCTACACGACCACCAAGGGTGATGGCGAGGGTGCTGTACTTTGACACATCAATATCAAGGTTAGCACGATAGTTGTAACGGTTGAAGGCGAAAGTCTCCTTGGGGTTATCTGAGAATGTCTTGAACAGTGAATTCTGATTCAGGAAACCGGCAGACACGAAGTAACGCATCTTATCGGTACCACCGCTCACGTTCACATTCACCTGTTCCTGCCATGCAGCCTTGTTCATGGTCTTGTCAATCCAGTTCACGTTAGGATAGGTCATGGGCATGTCACCATCCTTGAAATGACGCATGGCTTGCTCGTTGAACTTGATACCATCACCCTCATAACCTGTGTAGTCAGGGATGTACGAGGTACCAGGCCAGTTGCTCTGATCACGAGTATCAGTAATCTGAGCATAGTTGAACATACGAGCATAGTTGTAAGAATCAGCAAAATCAATGTAGTCTGCAATCTGCTGAACGGCAGTTGATGCGGTGACGCTTACCTGAGCCTTACCCTCAGAACCACGCTTGGTGGTGACGAGGATAACACCATTGGCACCACGCACACCAAACACGGCTGTAGCAGAGGCATCCTTGAGGATTGAGATATTCTCAACCTCATTGGGGTCAATCTGTGTGAACGAACGCTCTACACCATCCACAAGTACGAGAGGCTCAGCACTATTGAGCGAACCGGTACCACGTACACGGATAACGGGGTCGTCAGCACCTGGCATACCAGAGTACTGTACGGTCTGCACACCTGGCAGGTGGCCCTGAAGGGCGTTACCAAGGTTGGCAACAGGAGCCTTTAACAGGTCTTCCGAATTTACACTTGACACAGCACCAGTCAGTGTCACTTTCTTTTGAGTACCATAACCAATGACAACAGTCTCACCAAGAGTCGTGGCATCATCTGCCAACTTGACAGTTACATTGGAACGACCATTCAATGCGACTTCTTGAGCTTTGAAGCCGACATAAGATACAACAAGAGTGGCTTTTGCTGACTTTACGGAAAGCTTGAACTTACCGTTGATGTCGGTAATGACGCCATTCTGAGTACCTTTCTCGAGTACGGTTGCACCTACCAACTCATAACCCTCATCATCAAACACTGTACCCGAAACGGACACCTGTGCTTTTGCCTGGGCCACGAAGAACATAAGCAGCGATACCAACGCGAGCTTTAGACTAAATGTTTTTTCCATCTTAATGGCTTTAAAGATTAGTTAATTATTTAATTAGTTTTTTTCTCTACAGGTTTAATTTCAATTTCAATTTTGAAGTATAGTTCTTTCACTCAAGTCCATTTATTTACGATTGACACATTTCATGTTATGCCATTGCTCTGCATAATTCACAATGCAGGGATGCTTTCCTTCGAGGTTTCTTCACGCTTCACTCTATGTGCGCTCAGTGTGCGTTCACAAATCCGTGGAGAACTGTGAGCGAACACTGAGTGATCCTAATGCGCACATTGAACGGACTCAAAAGCGATAGCTTCGGTTAACTCCATGCAGATTGTTCCATATCATTATCATTTGTCTAAGCATCTACTTCCTGAAAAGAAGCGCACATAGTTGATAAAGAGCAAATTGTCAAACTAGCAAAGACTAAAGAGCAAATGTCAAAAAAGTAAATGAACTTATTAAAATAGTCCAATTTGAAATTACCAGATAGCTTTTCTTTTTTTTAGTTAAGAGACTAAGATGAATCTCTGCCCGTTTTTGCAAGGCTTTGGTTCACATCGTCTCAGTTGATACAAAATTAAGCTTTTTTTTTATTCTGAGCAAAATTTTGTGGGCAGTATGTTAAAATTAAGTAAACATCAGTTAAAATTTAGTAAGCATCCGTCTGTAATACGGTAAAATGACAGATTGCCATGACTCCGCTATGCCTCCGTTAAGGGTCCGCTATGCCTCTGCTAAATGTCTGCTATTTCTCTGCTAAATGTCTGCTATTTCTCTGCTAAATGTCTGCTAAATAGCAGAGAAATAGCAGAGGAATAGCAGAGAAATAGCAGAGGAACAGCAGAGGCATAACAGACTATTAGCAGACTATTAGTAGGCTATTAGTAGGCTATTAGCAGGCTATTAGCAGGAAACCACACTAAATATGAATCATTCGGGTTGGTTATAAGGTTATGGCGTTTTGAGGTTATAAGGGGTTAGCCTATTCGTTCCATAAGTTCAAGGCACATGCGTGAGTTATGGTAGGGACATTTCCAAAATCCCGCATGGTCATCCTTTTTGTTGATATTACGCTCTGCATCGCGACTCCAGAACCATTCTCCGAGTTCATTGTCAATGAGGTTTTCCTTGATGTAGTTCCAGCAGTTGATGGCTTTTTTTAGGGCAGCCTCATCATAGAAATACTGATAGATATTAAAGAAACCTACCACAGTCTCGGCTTGTACCCACCAATGGCGGTCGGCATCAACATGTCCGTTGTCAAGATTGGCCTCGTGGGTCATACTGCCATCAGCATTTAATCCCTTTTCGCTGGCCTTGGCAACAAGCTGTACAATAGGCTCAACCTGAGCCAGAACGTCCTTATCGTCAAGCACCAAGGCTGCCTCGTGCAGCAACCAGGAGCACTCTATGTCATGCCCGTAGCTCTCCAGCCAGCCAGCACCACGCGTCCAGTCCATTTCAAAGAAAAGGTCAAGATGATGGGTGTCTGGGTTGAGTATCTTATGACAAAAGATGTCAATGAGATTGCGGAGAGCACGTTCCAGTTTTGAATACACTTCAGAAGAAACCAACCATCTTGTTTCATCCTTTGCAGCAAGTTCCTTGAGGCAACGGTAGAGGTTGGTGTAAGGTTCAATGATATGCAGATGCGTGTTCTGTGACTTAGGGTAATTGGCATCAAGGTCAGAGAGTCGCATGTCGGCCATCTCATTCCACTCACGTGTGCAAGCCTCGATGTAGCCATTATGTACCTCATCAAAACTATGCTCCTCAATACTTTCGTAGAGTGCTACGGCAGTACGGAGCGCTATCTGCATGGTATTTGACTGTTTCGCATCAAAGTGCTCGCTGATCGCCCTGACATATTCTGTAAGGCCATAGATGCAGAAGCCGATGGCATAGAACTGCTTCTTGGTGTCAACAGGCTGTCCAAGACAGTCGAGTTCCCAGAAAGCACCACCATATAGGGGGTCTATAAAATGCTCCAGGATATAGTCCTTGGCACGAGTGGCAGCAGCAAGATACTCCGAACGACCCGTGACACGATAGGCAGCAGAGAACGACCACAAGATGCGGGCGTTAAGGATGCAACCCTTGTTGGCATCCTTAACGAGTGTACCATCGCCCTTCATCCGCCCGTAGAAGCCACCATTCTCCTCATCCTGAAACTTGAGCCAGAAGGATAGAATGTTATCATGGAGGCACTTCTCTACCTCTTGTTTGAGCACAATTGGAGTCATAACAACGTATCTTTATTTCTTCAAGGGGAACTTGTAAGCCAAGAAGCCCATGATGATGGCAATTACAGCAGGGAAAATACTGAAGAGCATCCATATCATGGTCTTTACCGAGTCGAGGTCGGTGATGGTAACAATGGTTTCGCCGGTTACCTCGTTCGTCTCAGAAACCAGACCTGCCATGCCCAGCAATGCTGCGATGAGCGAACCCGAGATGGCACCACCAAACTTCTGTGCCATGGTACCTGATGAGAAGATGAGACCGGTAGAAGAGGTTCCGTTCTTCTCTGTGGCATAGTCAGACACATCAGCATACATAGACCACAACAGGGGTGAATAAAGACCTACACCCACCGAGGTGAGCATCACAACGACAATCATCAGCCACATGTAAGAACGATCCATCGGTATGAAGAAGAACAGGACTGAGGTTACCAAACAAATGACTGATGCCCAAACGAAGGCCATACGCTTTGAACCGATCTTCTTGGTAAACCAGGGAGAAACACCTCCGAAAATCATACAGACAATCTCACCAAAGAACATAAAGATGGTGTAGTTGATGATGACACCCATTAGGGTGACATCACCTTGATTCTGTCCGTCCAGACAATAAGTCAGCATATAAGCGGCAACAGCATAACGGAAACCATTGAAGAAGTTGGTGCAAATACCCATTGAGGTGAGGTACAGCCAAGGTTTGTTCTTAACAAGGTTGGCAAACTGCTTGAACTCAAACTTCTCGGCACGTTTGGGCTTCAATCGTTCCTTGGTCATCAAACCGCACGCCAAGGTCATTGCGGCAGCCAGGAAACCAAACACGGCGCCAATGACTGCATACTGATGCTGCTCGGTGCCACCAATAGCCTTCTGAATATAGGGGAAGGAGAAGAGCATGATAGAACCTACTGCGTATGCACCTACCATGCGATACGCAGAGAACTGGTTCTTCTCGTTATCGTCCTCTGTCATCACACCAAGCAGCGAACCGTAAGGCACGTTCACCATGGTATAGACAGCCATCATCAGCAAATAGAGTGAATAAGCATAGATGCGCTTGCCGGTGGGCCCCAGGTCGGGCGTAAAGAGCAAGAGAGCAAAGATGAGTCCGAAGGGAATGGCACCAAAGATGAGCCACGGACGGTAAGTGCCCCAACGAGACTGTGTGCGGTCGGCCAAACTACCCATCAAGGGGTCTGTGACCACGTCGAACAGACGTGCAATGAGCATAAGTAAAGCCGTATCAGCAAATGAGAGTCCGAACACGTTGGTAAAAAACACGGGGAAGGCGATTGACATAATCTTCCAAGTAATGCCACCTGCAGCAGCATCACCCAAGGCATAACCTATCTTTTCTTTTACAGAAGCCATGATATAAATTTAAAATTAAGAATTAAGAATCAAGAATGAAAAATTTAGAAATTAAAAGGATTTACAACCATCAATCGTCAACCGTTTTGTTCTTACGGATGAGCGCCTTGATGGTCTCTACAGATTTGCCTGAGTAGTAACCATCTTCGGGTGTATTCATACAATAGTCAACAAGGCGGTCTATGGTTGACTCTGCCACATGCATACGCGTGTCAGAAGATGCGTAATAGATGAGTACACGTCCGTCTTCATCAGCAATCCATCCATTGGCAAAAGCCACATTCATTACGTCGCCGATGTATTCATAGCCTTCAGGAACAAGGAAATAGCCACCAGGCTGAGCAATGACCTTTGTGGGGTCCTCAAGTGAGGTCATGTACATGTAGAGCACATAACGCAGACCTGCTGCGCAACCACGCACACCATGTGCCAGATGAAGCCATCCCTTGGCGGTCTTGATGGGGTGCGGCCCCTCACCGTTCTTCACTTCCATGATGGTATGGTAACGACGGGCATTGATTATCTTTTCCTCTTTTATCTCTGCACGGGCCATGTCATCCACCAAAGCCCATCCGATTCCGCCACCAGAGCCTGCATCGATGAAGCCGTCCTGAGGACGGGTGTAAAGCGCATACTTGCCATCCACGAACTCAGGATGCAAGCATACATTACGCTGCTGACATTGAGCCTTCAGGTCGGGCAGTCGCTCCCATGTCTTGAGGTCCTTGGTACGCGCAATGCCACAGGTAGCTGTAGCAGCCGAGAGGTCGTCGGGCATGCTATCATCGTGGCGTTCTGCACAGAAAAGGCCGTATATCCAACCATCCTCATGCTGGGTAAGTCGCATATCATACACGTTGGTGGCATCGTCTGTGCCTATGACCTCCCCTTCAGGAGACAGGAGGGGAGCTTCGGGCATGGTGATAGGCTCTTCCCAAAAGCGGAATTGGTCAATACCGTTAGGACTCTCTGCCACAGCAAAGAACGACTTACGGTCAGCCCCTTCCACACGTGCCACCAGCAAGTACTTACCATCGAGCTTGATAGCCCCTGAGTTGAATGTAGCGTTCATCATGATACGCTGCATCAAATAGGGATTGGTCTGCTCGTTGAAGTCATAGCGCCATTCAAGAGGTGTGTGCTCTGCTGTCAGTATAGGGTATTCGTATTTGTCATAAATGCCATTGCCCCACTCCTTCTTTGGATTGACACGTGTGAGCAACGCTTCATGACGCTCACGCAACGCCTTGACTTTTTCTTTGAAGTCCATATTGCTTATTTTATTTTCTTTATGTCATTTACAAACAGGAAGTTCTCCTGCTTGGCCCATTGCTTGAAGTCATCGGCCGTCTTGGCATCTTTTGAAGCACCAAAATGCTCATTCTTGTAGTTGCGCCAAGGCAGGAAGTAACAGATGGGGAACTGCTCAATGATGGGACGGAACACACGCGTCCACCAAGTAGCGTCGGGAGAATTGGCATAGCCGCACTCCGTCATGGCAATCAATTTGCCATGCTCTGCAGCAATCTTGGTAATGAGTTTCAAGTCTGCCGTTGTACCTAAGACAAACTCCTTCTCCCCACCCCACTGATAAGCATCCTCTCCAATAAGGTCAACACGGTCGTCACCAGGGTATCGCTTCATCCATTCTGCCTCAGTCCAAGTACCCTGAAGATTGGGTGAGTAGGACCATACAACATTATGGTAGAGACGGGCGTTGATGAAATCCTGCGTCATGTCCCACAACTGATGGAACTGAGCATCAGTACACAATTTCTGTCCCCACCAGAACCAATTGCCGTTGTTCTCATGAAAAGGACGGAAGATGAAGGGCACTGGATTGCCTTGTTCATCCTTGAGGCTCTGCATGAACTCTGTCACGCGATACAGCCAAAGCAGGTATTTCTCGTATTGGCTGCCTCCCGGCAAAATGCTCTGCACCGTAGTACGAGGGTCGATGAGTTGCTTGGTCAGCACGTTCTTGCCCACCTTGTCCAATGCCTTCACAGCCTCATCATAGGCCTTGATGTCGTTCTCTATCCAGGCTGTCGTGCCCAGCAATGGGTTTCGGGGATGCCATGAGATAGTGACAATGCCACCACGCTTGTGCTGAGCCACAATCTCTTCGCGAATGCGACTGAAAGGTACGGAGTCAAGGTTCTTGGCATCGCCCACCTCAATGCCGCCCAGGTCAAAGCCCATTACACCAGGGTAGTCACCAACCAATTCCTTGGTGTCGGAACGATTATTGTCCCAATCCCAGGTGATGCCATAGAACGGATCATCCTGATGACCGTACATATAGCCTTGTTTCTGTATCTTGGCCAATCGGTCAATAAGCAACCTGGCTGGAGACTTGGCAGCTGCGTAGATGCCAGTAAAACCCACAAATGCCCATAGCACTAAAGCGAATAGTCGTTTCATCTGTCTGTTATTTGGCGTTATCATATATGCTCTGCAACGTGTAATCAGCATCTGTACTGGTGCCAGCGTTAATCATCATCTTGACAAGAGACTCATTATGGCACGTTCCATCATTGTGATTGAAGAAGTAGAACCTCTCTCCACTGCCATTATTGTTATTGTCCCAGAGCATTACAGGAATGCCGTGCAGATAGGCACAACGGGTGAAATACTCCAGATAGTACTGGCGGTATTTCTCATCGGCCGACGACTTGCGTGTAACCACACCATACTCGCCCATGTAGCAGGGAATGCCATTGTCAACATAATGAGCTTTAAGCTTGTCGAAGAGGTCACGAATCTGGTTCTCGTCACTATCATTTCCCTTATACTTGTGACCCCATTTCTGCACGCTTCCTTCTGTACAGAAGTTAAAAGGATCGTAGCAATGCACAGCCACCATAATGCGACTGTCGTTATTGGGGATTGTAACCTTGCCCATTGTGAACGAGGGACTAGCACAGAAACCGGGTATGCCTATCCAACGAGTGGCATTATTGCCACCAGTAGCACGTATGGCATCCACACAGACCTTGTTCCACTCGTTCATCATCTTATAGACGGGAGAATAGTTGTAACCTGGATTCCATCCCCAGGATTCATCGTGCACCTCGTTCATCGTCTCGAAGATGAGATGCTCGTCGTAGTCCTTGAAATGCTCGGCTATCTGTGTCCACGTCTTGTTCAGACGGTCTTCGATGGTGGCATTCAGGCTTGCGTTGGTCACAGCGCTGATAATGTCCTGCCAATACTCATCATGGTGGGTATTGAGCACCACATACTGTCCGGCAGCCAAAGCCCATTTCACATTCTTTTCAACTTCTTCCATATAATTCGCGTCAATGGTGTACTTGCCATCATTAACCTGCCATACGCCCCATGTCACAGGAATGCGGATGGTCTTCACACCCATCTTAGCAAGATTCTTGTAGAGTGTCTCTGTGGGTTTGGCTCCATCCCAGAATCCCCACTGAGGCTTCTGGAAGTCAATGGGTTTGCCATTGGCATCGCTGTTGGCTCCGGTATCAAAGTGGTTACCAAGATTCCATCCCCACCCCATAGCACGTGCCATACGTTTAGCCGCATTGGGTTCATCACTGGGGTCTGGCTCTTCGGCACGCTTCCTGGTGGTGAAGTTGAGCACGAAAGCGGGGGCAGATACCTTGGCATCTGTCTTGGCCACAATAGCACCTTCGGGGATGCTCAGCGTGTACTTCTTCCCGGGTTCGAGAGTGAGGGGTATCTCCACCTCCATAGCCGAACTTGTACCTGCCCTTGCCACCACTTTCTCATTGTTCAGCGTGATGTTGGCAGAAGAACGTACATTGACGGGTGCACTATAGCTAAGCGTGAGCAAGTCCGTGTAAAACGCATTCACCTCGGCATCCTGCTCGATGGAGGTAGAGCGCAACTTAACTTCCACCTTGGGCACAAAAGTATTTTCATCATCTCCGCATGCCCATAGCGTAAAGAGACAGAGAGCTGCGAAAAGAGTCGAAAGAATTTTTTTCATTATATTCTACGTATTACAAGATAACCTCTACTACATGCTTACCGGGGGCATGCTTCACGACATTGCCTTCCACCTTGACGCCATCCACCACGAGACTGCTAACGCCAGCCTGCTTGCCATTGGGGTTCTTTACGGTGATTTCGTACTCTGCATCGCGGAGAATACGCTTTACACTATAACCCTTCATGTCAGAAGGCAGACAGGGGTCGATGAGCAGACCATCGTAAGTAGGCTTGATGCCCAGCAGATACTGGCTTACGGTCAGCCACATCCAGGCAGCCGTACCTGTCAGCCATGAGTTCTTGCCCTCACCTGGCTTGGCGGCATCCTTACCAGCCACCATCTGACAGTTCACATAGGGCTCTACCTTATGCAAAGACTGGTCCTTGATGTACATGGGCGAAATCTTGCGGAACAACTCCCAGGCATCATTGCCTCTATGGGCTACGGTTTCGCCAATAATCACCCAGGGATTGTTATGGCAGAAGATACCGGCGTTCTCCTTGTAGCCCGCAGGGTAAGAGCTTATCTCACCCATCTCTACATGGTAACGTGTATAGGCAGGATTGTTCAACACCATGCCATGTTCGCAATCCAGGTATTTCTTACAAGAGTCGATGGCCTTATCTACCATCCCCTCTTCCTGACCAATACCGGCCATGGTGCACCAGCCCTGGCTTTCGATGAAGATCTTACCCTCTTCGCACTCATTCGAGCCAATCTTGTTGCCATAGAAGTCATAGGCACGCAGATACCATTCGCCATCCCAACCGTGCTTCTTCACAGCCTCAACCATCGAATCGACACACTTCTGGGCACGCTCAGCCTCTGCCTTGAAGTCAAATTGTGAATTGTGAATTGTGAATTGTGAATTGCTAAGCTGCTTACACAACTCAATGTAATCCTTACCTGTCACTACGAACAGTCCGGCAATCATCAGCGACTCTGCCTTTGAGCCTACACTATTGTTTTCTGTGGTCTGGAACGATTCATTGGGGTCCCATGAGAAACAGTTCAGGTTGAGACAGTCGTTCCAGTCGGCACGACCGATAAGGGGCAACATGTGAGGACCGAGGTTCTCTACTACATGATTGAATGAGATGCGCAAGTGTTCAAAGAGCGAAACCTCCGAACCAGGTACGTTGTCGAAGGGTACTGGCTCGTCGAGGATAGAGAAGTCGCCTGTCTCCTTGATATAAGCCACCGTACCGAAGATGAGCCAGCAAGGGTCGTCGTTGAAACCACCACCGATGTCGTTATTGCCATGCTTCGTGAGAGGCTGGTACTGATGGTAGCAACCTCCGTCGGGGAACTGTGTCGAGGCAATGTCGATGATACGTTCGCGGGCACGACTGGGTATCTGATGTACAAAACCAACGAGGTCTTGATTTGAGTCACGGAATCCCATGCCACGACCAATGCCACTCTCGAAGAACGAGGCAGAACGTGAGAAGTTGAACGTAATCATGCACTGGTACTGATTCCAGATATTGACCATACGGTTCAGACGTTCGTCATCACTCTTCACCATATACTTGTCAAGCAGCTTGTCCCACATCTCATGCAACTCGTCGAAGGCCTTGTCCACAGCCTCTACCGTACTGAAACGCTGGATTGTCTCAAGTGCCTTCTTCTTGTTGACAAAGGTTACGTCGCTGGCCTGCGAAGAGATAAGCGTACCATTCTTCTTGCGTTCGATGTCTTCCTGCGAGAACTTCTCGTCCTGTGCGTTCTCAACGTAGCCCAGTACGAAGATAAAGTCCTTAGCCTCACCGGGCTGCAGTTCCACCTCGATATAGTGTGATGCCACAGGGCTCCATCCGTGAGCCAAGCTGTTGGAAGGCTTGCCTGCCATGACACACTGAGGATTGGCAAACTCGTTATAGAGACCTATGAACGACTCACGGTCGGTATCGTAACCCTGTACGGGAACATTCACCGAATAGTAGGCATAGTGATTGCGACGCTCCTTATATTCGGTCTTGTGATAGATGACAGAACCGTCAATCTCTACCTCACCCGTTGACCAGTTGCGCTGGAAGTTCTCCATATCGGTGGCAGCATTCCACAGACACCATTCAGCAAACGAGAAGAGCTTGATGCTCTTTACCTTATCGGTAGTGTTGCGGAGCGTTACTTTCTGCACCTCTGCCCATGTTTTCAAAGGAACGAAGAAAAGCACGGATGCCTCAATGCCATCCTTGGCACCGGTGATGCGGGTATAGTTCATGCCATGACGGCACTCATAGGAGTCAAGGGGTGTCTTGCAAGGCTTCCAACCTGGGTTCCATACCGTCCCATTGTCGTTGATATAGAAGTAGCGACCGCCATTGTCCATGGGAACACCATTGTAGCGGTAACGTGTAATACGACGGAACTTGGCATCCTTGTAGAAGTCGTAACCTCCTGCCGTGTTGCTGATTAGTCCGAAGAAATCTTCGTTGCCCAGATAATTGATCCAGGGGAATGGGGTTGCGGGATTGGTAATGACGTATTCGCGATTGGCATCGTCATAGTGGCCGAATTCTTGATTCATTGCTATATATTTTTAGTTGTTATTATTTCTTATATTTATCATAGAACTTTAATATGGTGGGGTTCCAATGGTCGTAGTCCACGTGGTGCCCGTAGTTACGATACACATGGAGTTCCTTCTCACCCTTCAACAGGTTGAAACCCGAGACGTTGGTATGCGGTGGACAGGTCACATCCTGTAGTCCGATACCAAGATAAACGGGGCATTCTATCCACCCAGCAAGGTTCTTAATGTCAAAGTACGACAGGTTGCGGTAGAGCTGCTCATCGCTCAGTCCCAGTTCCTTGGCCTTGTCCACCACGGGGTGCTTGGGCCATTCCACGATGCGGAAATAATCGGGGAAGTCGCTCATAAAGGTGATGTAACAGGCTATGGCACGTACACGGTGGTCCAAGGCTGCGCAGGCCATGCTGTAGGCTCCACCCTGACTGCCACCTTCGAGAAAGATGTTACGGTCATCTACTTCGGGCAGCGTTACCAGATAGTCGATGGCACGGGGGCAATCCAGATAGGCACCACGATAGTAGTAATGGGCAGGATTGTCCAGTCCGAACTGAATCCAGTCGCCAAAGCGGTTGGCGTCGTCGTTGCGTCCCTGTCCGCGACTGCTCACAATCACGTCAATCCATCCATTGTCCGTGAGGTCGAGGGGCCAGGGCTTGCTGCTGTAACCCATGTTGATGATGTGTACAGGGTACTTGCCTGGCTTCGTGGGCACGGTATAGTCTATCTGTACAAGGTCGCCATCCAGTCCCTTCACCTGAGCCACATAGGCTTTCTTTCCTCCCTTCTCATCCTGACGTATCTGCTTTACCGAGGCATTCATGGGGGTAGATGCCAACTCGGCACGTGCCTTGTCCCAGAACTCCTTGAAGTCGGGTTGTGCATCGGGTTCCGAAACGATATTCTCTGGCTCCACGCCAAAACAGTAGTGGTCGATGACCAACTGCTTGCCGTACACCTCAGTCACGTTCTTTATGACATCCTTGCCATCTACTTTAATATAGATATGATAGAAACCCGGAGCCAGTTGCTTCCATGCTGCCTTATCAAGGCAAACAATCTCCTCTCCCGGTTTGAGCACGTCCTTATCCAGCTTTGAAGAATAAATCTCCTCACCGGTATCCTGGGTGATACGCAACTCGGCAGCCTTCAAGGGCACATCCAAACGACCGCTGTTTCGCAGGGTTATCTTGAGTTGTACGTCCTTTCCGTCCTTCCACACCCAGGTGCTGTCGTTTGCCTCAATGAGGCACTCCAGACGTGTGTTCATCTCCTTAATCAGCGCCAAGGTACTGCTATCGCTGGCGAACACCGAATTAAGGCCTTGCTCCTCCTGTGCAGGGTCGCACACGTAGTCATCCCAGCGTTGCCAGATGGTGTGCTTCACTTGGGCACGACCACCCCATCCCCAGAAGTTACAACCTGCTATCTTGCCGCTGGTGCGTATGATGTCGAACACATATTTGTAATAGCCATCACGACCTGTGGTAGGCGAACCTGGAGTAAAAAGGAAACGGTCGCGTGGATAGCCGAACTCCTCCAATACGACAGGACGGCCAATCTTGCTCATCAACTCATACGACTTATCGATGTACTCGCTCGTCTTCTGGCAGGCCTCCTCCAATCGTTCCACCATAGGGTCAGGGCCCTCTATGGTCTTGTCGGCATCATAGTTCTGGTTGAACTCACCAAGCCATCCCCAATTGTTGGGCCAGATGTGGATGCAGGCATAGTCAATGTTCTTCAGGGCATGAATCTGCTCAAACAAATCCCAGTCGTCCTCACAACCGTGCATTCCCTCCGAACCTGTGGTTACCAAGTGGTTGGGATCAAAGCTCTTGATGAGGGTTGACTGCTCGTCAATCCATTCCACGAACTTTTTCTTATGCTCCAAGTCGTTGACGAAGCAACGGGGTTCGTTGGCTATCTCCCATGCCATCAAGGCTTTCGACTCGGTATAGGGAACTCCAGTATAGCGGTTTACGCGTGTCACCATGTTCTTCACATGGTTGGCTGCCAGTTCCTTTGCCTCATCGTTGAGGATGAAATTGCCTACATACTGCATGTATTCCCACCATCCATCGAGGGTAGGTACGGGAGTTTGGTCGAAGTGCTTTATCTTTCCGTCCTGCCCCATCACATCGCCTTTAAACCCAACCCAGTCGAGATAGGCTCCATAACCCCCACTCCATTCCCATGCGTTGTTGAAGTAGAGCACGGCCTTCATGTCGCGCTTCTCCAGCTCTGCCATCAGGAAGTCCAGACCAGCCAGGATGGTATCGTTGTACTCGCCTGGTTCCGTCTGCAACTTGGGAGCTATGTGCGAGGGTATCCCATCGCGTCCGTCACCACCAATGAGCACACGCACGTTGTCGATGCCAATGGCCTTCATGTCATCCAGTTCAGCCATGAGACGCTGGCGGTTTCCACCTTGTCCCTCGCTGCCAAGAATGGCACCATACCACATATTCGCTCCCACATAACGGTATTCCTGATCACCGATGTAGAAACGTCCATCACGCACCGTGACATAGTCGCTGCTCACAGCCTGTTGCCGTGTACAGCTGCTACCCATCCATGTGGCTAAGACAAGCAACCACAAAGCAAGCTTATTTTTTATCAAGTTCTTAGTCATAGAAGTTAGGGGAAGTTAGAGGAAGTTAGAGGAAATAAAAGGAAGTTAGGGGAAGTTTAAGGCTCGGAATACCGGAATACCGAAACCACCGGAATACCGAAACCACCGGAATACCGAAACCACCGGAATACCGGAATACCGCCCCTCGGAATACCGGAATACCGGAATACCGAAAGCCCCGAAAAACCTTAAATCTTTACACTCACAGCCTTGCCTTCGTACTTAACCTCTTGTCCTGCGGCATCAGGATTGTAGCCCTGTGGCTTATCCTTGCTGCAAGTCACAATGGTAAACGTACGAGTCTTCAGCATACCTGGGAACTCACCCTTGCGCTCACCGATGGTGAGAGTCTTGGTAGCCTCGTTGTAGCTGATAGGTATGTTGGCATAACGGCCTTCCT
>JAKSLO010000070.1 GCA_024401185.1 Bacteroidaceae bacterium
CGACGGTCAAAAGTAAATGTCCTGCTCCTTGAATGCATCTTACAAACGTATCGTCTACTTTTGACCGCCGTCAAAAGTTAACTTCCTAAGCGACGAAGGAGCGATAACTTCCTTTAACTCCTTTTAACTCCCTAAGCTTCAGCCACCCAAAGGGTGGGAAACTTCAGTTATTATTTCTGCGAAGCTATGATTTCTTGCGTAAGCAATAATATCAACATAATTAGCATCCGCAAAGGTGGAGAGACCTACACCGCGCAGCTTACGCCTAAGGCGGTTCCTACGGCTGCTATTATGGCGGTGGCAAGCTTCCAGAGGAAGCTGAAGAGTTGTCTTTTGTTTTCAGGATTCATGTGTTTTTTCACCCTCTGCCTTCCCCGACGCGTTGCCGGGGAAGGTGCTCCAGTTCCTTTGGAGGGTGAGTGTGTCTGGAGTTGGGTTAATAATCAGTTTGCTTGCACGTTATGGCCATCGGGACTGAAAGTCCATGAGGATGGTGGGCGGATGTCAGGCTCAATCGTGGTCGCCTGTGTCGCCAGTGCCAACGGAGCCACCCGTGCCAGATGAGCTGGTGGTGGTAGTCTTGCCACCCACGGTGATGGTCACCTTGCCCTGTGCGTCGATGGTGGCATAGCCCTTGGCAACCATCATGCCACGCAGGGTGGAGTAGGTGTTCTGACGGTCGAAGATGACCTTCACCTTGCGGTACTCCTCGGTGGCGTTGTCGCGATTCTCCTTGATCCAGGCGCTGATGGCCGAATTGACGGCACCAAACTTGCTGCGCTGTGCCAGCTGCTTGGCACTGGTGCTGGTGCTGGGGTTGCACACCTTGACGCTGTACACCTTGCCCGTCTTGCGGTTCTGCTTGGTGTAGATGTCCTCATGATTGCATGCTCTGCCGCTGTGTCCGGGCATGAGCCAATTGGTCTTTACTTTTCCCATAGTGATTGTTTTTTAGTTACTTACTTGAGGTCCTGCGGTGGGTTTTGCCTTGGCGTGCCGGCTTACTTCCTTGGCAATTTCCTGCTGCACGGCGTTGTGAAGATCGTGGCTGGGCATTCTGTCCTTGCGGGACTGTCTGTGAAGCAGTTTCTGCTTTCGTTCTGCCTTCACCTTACTTTCGCTTTACTTTCACTCACGATTCTTCACGGTTTTGTGAGCGCTCACTGAGTGCACCTTGAGTGCAGCGTGCAGGAACCTCGTCCATTCCCTGTCTTCTTTAAGACGCTGCAAAGTTACGACATCCCGAAAGCCTAAATGAAGGACTTTGAAGGGATTTGATGTACTTTGAAGGACTTTGATGTACTTTGATGGGATTTGCCTACTGTTCCATCTCGGGGTACACGTACTTGAGGATGAGCCTCACCTGCCAGTAGTGCAGGTAGTGCTTCTTGGGGTTGTAGCCGCGCTGTCTGAGCTCTTGCATCAGCTGGGTGCAGCGTGTCACGTCGCGGTAGAACTTCTGGTAAGCGTTGTAGTAATCCATACCTGGATTGCAGAGCATCGACAGCTCCTTCTTGGTGTAGTCTCGTTTTTCTATCTTCATAACAATTCACAATGCATAATTCACAATTCACAATTTAATTCACAATGCACAATGCATAATTCACGCTTCACAATTGATTTCGGCCTTCACAATGCAGACGTATCGTCTTTAACTCCTTTAACTCCTTGAATCCATTTAACTCCTTAAAATCCATTAACTTCCCTAAACTCCTTTACCTCTCCTCCAGCAAGTAGTCGGCGATGTCTATTTTCTGCTCCTTCTGCTGGGCAGAGGCATTCTGTTCGAGCAGTTGGCTCACGGTAAAAGGCTGTCCCAATGAGCTCGATGCCTCCTGTGCCTTCTCATTCCACAGTTTGTAGGCATTGCCTTCGGGATCGGTGTCGGGAAAGAGCATGACCTTGCGACCTGCCAATGGCATAAGTACCGAAGCGTTCAGACAACCCAGTCCGCCTGTAGCCATCCAGATGACGGGAATTGAACTCTCGCCGCATGGCAGCTGCGGAATCAGTTCCGAACAGATGACGGCAGTCTTCTCCGACTCCACGATGGCCACAACGGCTTCCTCGTTGCCATTCATGTTGAGCAGGTGCAAGCCAAACAGGCATTTCGACGAGGCTTGCTGCAGATTCAGTTTACCTGCCTTTGCCAACATACTGCACACCCAGTTGGGACTGCGGTTGCGGTCGCGGTGGCAGTCGTTCCCGTAGTGCATGATCTTGCCGTCGCGCACACGGCGTAGTTCGTCAATCTGCCAGAATATCACGCCGTCATTGCGTGATGAGCCCAGCAGATAGCGGTGCACGGCGCTTTGCATCTGCGTAGGCGTCAGGATGCCGTTGGCCACAAGCGAACGGCAGAAGCTGTTGTCGGACGACAGTTTACGGCTTACATACTCGTCGGGCAATACCATCGGCGTAGTGGGGGTGGGGGAGGTGGTCTGTGTCATGAGCTTTGTTGTTTTGGGGGTACGATGCATGTTTGACAAGCGTGTCACGTAGTGAGGCGTGTCGTACTCCAGGGTTATTTGGTTGCTGTCAGCTATCCAGATGCAGGCTTGCTGGAAGTTCTTGCGCTTAAGCTGCATCACCATGCCAATGGCGTTCCACGACTTGTCGCATACGAAGCAATGAGCCGTTTGGGTGGATTCATAGAGTTGCATACTGGGGTGTTTGTCGTCATGAAAAGGGCAACGGCAGGTGTGCCTCTTGACGATGATTTTCAGGTCTTGCGCCACTTTCTCGATGGAGATGCTGCGTATTTCGCTGATGCTGCTTGGTTTGATCATGCTGTGAAAATGGGGTCGGTGAAGGACTGGGAATGATGCTCGCTGTGCTGATTTTCCTCGGGACAGTTTGCCTTCCCTCCCCACCCCTTACTAAGGGGGTGGGGGATCGGGATACGCAAAACTGTCCGACGGAACCCATTTTTCAGCTGGCATTACGACGTGTCATCCGGCAGACTTTCTGCGATGGAGTAGAGCACACATTTCTGCCCTTCCTCACGTTTGCGGATGATGCCTCCATTAAGGGCCTTCAAACGCAGAAAGCCATATTCCTTTCCTTGGTTCAGCCCGACAAGGTTCACGAACTCGCTCTCAAGTTGCCCGGCTCTCTTCTCTATGCCAGGGGGAAGCAGTTCACGAAATGCCTTGACGTAGTCAATCAGTCCGTTGCTCAGCAGATACTGCGCATTTATCTTCCTGACGGGTTCTGCTTGCTTTACGGCGACGTTCTGCTTGATGGGTTGTGACATCCTGCCTTTCTCTTCTGCCGACAGCAGATGGGGCAAACCGTCATCACCCACTTTGAAGGACAGTTTATCGACGTTGTCATATTTTCGGGTACTCACCTGGGTGCATTCTATGACTTTGTACTCAGGGTCTTTGCGGCACTCGTATTCCTCGAAGCACTTATTGCCCAGTTCTGTACCCAGGGCACCGCGCAGCGTCTTATCCTCAAGCGACTTGTTCTGGTGCAGTATGCAGCAGATGCAGCATTGCAGTTCGGATGCCAGGCGCATGGTGCGTTCAACCACCTCTTGAGCCATTACGCCATCGTTGATGTCGTTCACTACATCGCGTATGCCGTCAAAGATGATGAGGTCGGGACGGTACTTTCGCGCTGCAATCTCGATGAGCGACAGACGCTCGTTCCAGCTCACGGCACGGAGGTTGAACACCGTGCCGTTCCACTCATCAGCATCGGGTGTGCCGGTACGCTCTGTGTCGTGTGAACTGCGTATGGATGGCAGTATTCTTTGTACAAGAATTTCCTGTGTCGTCTCCTCACTCTGCTCCGTGTCAATCCATAGCACATTCAGTTTAGACTCCTCAATTCGCGACATCGACATGTAGTGCCGGCGTGAGCAGAGTGTCATGAGAATGCTGCACAGAAACGTCTTGCCACACTTCTTCTTGCCCGTGATGGCAACCAGTTCTCCGCGCGGAAAGCATGGTGTGCCAAACATGCGAAACAGGAACTGCTTGGGTTCAATGGTCGTTTCTGCGCTGATTCTGTGTACCTCCAGTTGCTTTAGTCTGGCTTCCAGCACGGCGTCAGTACCGGCTTTCGAAAGCTCATCCATGATCAATTGTCTCTTGTCCATTTTTGTAACGTTTGATGTGACAAATTTACTGAAAATCAGCCATGCGGCAAATTGAAAAGGAACGAGTGGCTGAAAATAGGGAACGAACGTGTGAATTATGGGAGTGAACGAAATCGGGCTATCACGTGAAAGTGTCGCATAAGCTCGTGTTCGTAGGTCTTGCCCATCACAATCAAGGCCTGGTTGCACATCACCAATTCGCGTCCGATGATGCTTACCACCTTCCAGATGTTCACCGTGTATTGTCTTTGCACTCGCACAAACATGTCGTGGGGCAGTTCGTCCTCCATGTCTTTCAACGTGCAATGAATGTGTAGCTCCGTGCCATCGGTCATACACATGTAGCACTTTTTGCCGTCGGACTTAATACATACAATGTCGTCAAGCTCGATGCGCATAAAGCATGAACCGTTGAAAATCAGCGTGGGATGACTGTCGTCTGACTGATGGTGGCGTGACGCGAAGTGATGTGTGTTGTTTACTTGTCTCATTGTTTCAATAGGTTTTACTGGGTTGAAGAATGAGACAGGGCCCTGTCATGTGATTGTTAACGATGGCAAAATTAGGGTTTGTCGTCAGGATGTGCAAATTATTGTCGTGGTCATTTGTGTCATGACATCATTTGACACAATCTGTCATGATTTGACATTCAAGAAAACAGAATTTTAGGGGGATATAACAACGATTTGTAATAATTTGGCACGTTATCCACTTATTTTCTTATGAAATCGTTAATTTTTTTAATTTTTCTTTGCCTGTATTGTAAAAAACTGTAAATTTGCGTCCGTTAAAAAAGTCACACTAATGGGTGTTCACTATTCATTATGAAGGCCGAAGTCAATTGTGCATTAAGCATTATGAATTGTAAATTATTACAAGCCTGCTAACGTGAGTTTTTATCAACAGAACATTTTTTTAATTTATATAGTATTAATTTTTAAGGAAAAAAGCAAAATGAAGAAGATTTTTGTTATCGCATTGGCTGCTATGAGCATGACCTTTGTTAGCTGTAAGAAGAGTGTAGAGGCACAGGCTGAGGATTATGTACAGCGTGTTTATGATGCAACTCAGAAGAAGGACATGGAAGCAATGATGAAGATTGGTCTTGAGGCTGAGGAGTGGATGAACAGCCTTTCACCCGAGGACAAGGCTAAGGCTGAGGCTGCTGCTCAGAAGAAGATGGAAGCTCTCGGTGGTATGAAGGAGACCAGCGAAGAGGTTGAGGAGGCTGAGGCAGCTGTTGAAGAGGCAGCTGAGGCTGTTGACAGCTTGGCTGCTGCTGTTGAAGAGGCTGTTGCTGAGTAATTCTGACAGACGCGTTTATATTTAATATATTGACGTAGAGCTGGTTCTTTATGAACCAGCTCTTTTTTTTGTGCGGCAATTATCCTTCCTTAGCCTTGGCAATATGGGCAAAGTCCTCTACAATGTTTCTGTAAGCAGCCACATCATGGTAAGGATTCGTGTCTGGAGTGGTGTAGTATGAAACTGACGTGGTGCTGGAGGGGCAATGGTGGGGGAATGCCTCCTTCATCTCCTTATGGGTGATACGACGTATTACACCCGCTTCCTGTGCTGCACGGAATGGCATCATGATGTCTTTGGGTTGGCATCGTTCTTTGTCCTTGAGGTAAATCGACAACTTCTCGATCACCTCATGGGCAATAGTTTGATCGGTGATAAATGGGTACTTGCATTCCTGACTTGTGGAGGACTGACTGAGGGGGCGTTGCTCTATTGCATTAGTCGAGGCGTGACGTCTGCTGATGAGGACGGTAGTGAGGCTCAGGCACATGGTCAATGAACTGAGCACCAGGGGGAGGATGAACTTGGCTAAGGCAATGCTGTAGTGAAGTAAGTGCGTGAGTAGCTGCTCTAATGAGTTTAGAATGGTGCTGATGCATTTCTCTATCTCATTCTCTTCTTTTTGTGTGTGCTTTTGGGTAGTCTTCATGATGGTTTTGGGGTTGTGGTCTTACACTCCAAAAGCTAAGTTAAGTGAAAAAGTTTGAATATGCAAGAATATGCAAAAAAAAGTGCCACATTCGCGAATGAATGCAGCACTTATGTGTATGGATTGTCAGTTTCTGCGCTTAGAACTTGTAACCAAGCATGATGCCATAGACTTGATTGTAGGCCTTTATGTCATCGTTAATCTTTCTGATGGCACGACTGTACTCAGCACCTACGGTAAAATGGCTGAAGTCGAATGAGATGCCTGCCTTGAAACCAAAGTCGCCACGGTTGTGGTAGTCGTCCTTGAAAAAGTTCAGGTTAGTGCCCTTGATGTCGCTTGAGACTACGCCATAGCCTACATAGGGACCTGCTTTAAGGGTGAGCTTGCTGCTCTCGCCCATGTCGAACTTATATGCGGCCATAACGGGCAGCTGTAGGAAGAAGCGGTTGTAGTTCTCATCAGCAGCCTCAAAGCTCTTGTTGATGAAGTCCACACCAGAGATGAATGAGAAGTGCTCGCTGGTAGGAATGTCAACGGTTGCGCCAATCTTGTATGCAAAAGCATTACCGTAAGCCTTAGCTTCGCTACCTACCACGGAGGAGATACCTGCACCAGCATTGATGCCAAATCTGACCTTCTGTGCATTCATGTTTAGGGCTGAGAATGCAAGAGCAGCCATTAAAAAGAATTTTTTCATTATGTATTTTTTATGTTGTTTAGTCGTTATTTTAAGCAAGTATATGGTTTGCCTTCTGCAAAGACTCTGCAAAGGTACGTTTTTTTTTAATACCAGTGCATGAATTACGTTTTTTTTGCTCTTTTTTTATTAAATATGTGTTTTTTATGGATTTTTATGGCATTTTCTGCTTAAAATTACACTATATAATATGAATTTAATGTTTTCTGTTAAAGTTTTGGTTTAGTATTTTTGAGAATGATATAGCATCATACACGTTTTCTTTTTATCTATTACTATAGACTAAACGTTGTATGATGCTATATTACAATATGTTAATATGCTGCAAAATTAACTTTAAGGCAACGTTGTCAGCCCTTCTTGAACACTTCCTCGAGCACTACGGGGAAATGAGCCATTTCGAGCACATGCACTTTGTCGGCAATCGTGTCGGGAGTATCTTCGGGAGTGAGCTGAGTCTTAAACTGTGCTATCTGTTGACCTTCGTCGAGGTTGGCATTGACATAGTGTATGGTGATGCCCGTCTCTGTCTCACCTGCTGCCTTTACAGCCTCGTGCACATGGTGTCCCCACATGCCCTTGCCACCAAATTTGGGCAGGAGTGATGGGTGGATGTTGATGATACGGTTGGGGAAGAGGTCGATGAGGTATTGTGGAACCTTAGGTAGGAAGCCTGCAAGGATAATCCAGTTGCAACCCTCAATGGTGGATAATACCAGTTTCTGATCTTCGCGCAGCTGCTGGGCAGTAATGATGCTGGTCTTGACGTTCAGGTTGTGCGCTCTTGTCAAGGCATAGGCGTCGGGCTTGTTGCTAACGACGATACTGATTTCTACTTCCTTGTTTCCTGCGAAATACTTGATGATGTTCTCACAGTTAGAACCACTACCACTTACGAATATTGCTAGTTTTGCTGACATTGTTGTATAAGATTTAGAGTCCTATGCACCATGCTGAAGTGTGGCACGATGTATAGGAGAAATTGCAATTATGCCACAAAGGTACACAATTATTTCGTTTTACTTGTCTTTGTGATGATAAAAATGACGCATACGATGTAATTTTGTCTCATAGGCCACGAACTTTCGTTACTCAGGCTTTCATTTACCGCTTTCTTCGCTATCAATTTGTGGCAGAATGATATGCCTTGTACCACATGGTTTGCTTGATGTAGCTGTTGTAGGTGGTGTGAGCATCATACTTCTCATCGGGGATGTGGATTGACACCATGGCGGCGTTGTCTATGTCCTTGAGGCGACTGTCGAAATTGAACATAGTGAACCAGAATGTAGTGGTGCTACGAAAGGGTACTGTCTTTTGCAACTGCTGTTGCCAAGTCTCGTAGTCGTGAGCAGGCATCATACTATGCATGGTGTTGCCCATGTCAAAGTACTCTGGCTTCCACAATGTTTTTGAAACATAGACGTTGTATATCTGGATGCCTTGCGTGTCGAAGGAGTAGGCGTCTTCGTAATAGTTGGGCAGGATTTGACGTGTGGCTTGCATAAGATTCTCCATCTCGCTGCAACGAACGGCAGACAGTACTACGCCTTCCGACTTGGCATAATGATCCTGGTAGGTGCTGACGATTTGCTGCACGCTCTGTTCGATGCTCATATTGTCCTTGCGCACGAGGAAGGGCATGATCTTGTCGTATGGAGCGCCTCTGCCAGGAATCTCTGCAGGAGAGGCTATGATGTAGTCGGCAAGATTGTGTAGTTCGTAATCCAGTTCCACGCATTGCATGTAACAGGCGTCAAAGAGGATGTAGTCCCAATGTACGTTCAGTTGCTCAAGTGTCATGCGCATGTCAATGATGTCGAGTTCGCTGCCGGAATTGAGTTTTTTGCTGTTAATGTTATTGTCCATGCCGAAAGCCTTGTTACGACGTGACAATTCGTTTTGCATGCTTTGGTACTCTGGTATCCATCCGCTGCCATGGCTCCACATGATGAGGGCATAGTTGTCGGCAGGGTATAGCGTGGTAATCCTGGACAGGACGTCCCTGAACGTATTGGGAGATGAACTGTCGCGTTCATCCGTCTCCATGACAGATACCAATCCCTTGCTGGCATCAATGGTATATATCTGTGGGGCTTTTTCAGCATCAACATACACCACGAAGTTGCAGTCGGAAGGTATGCTTTTGGCGGCTGCTACCATTTCGTCGAGGTCGCTACCATAGTAATCGCCCAAAGAGTTTTCTGCCAACAGATATGTAATGACAGTCATGCGTTTGTTTGTGGGGTGAATGGGATTTGGCTCGGGCGTGTGATGATGGCAAGCGCATAGCAACAAGGTGGTAATAGTTACTATAAACAAATGCATTAACTTAACATTACTAAAATGCTTATAATGACTAATATAACTATTGTAATTACTATTATATTGACTATAATGACTGGTATAATGATTCATATTGTTTAGCTACTTTTATATAGTCGTGATGCCTACGTACATACTCTATGCTGTCGAAGGCTAGTTGGTTAATACTGTCGGGGTGTAGCAAGATGCGGTTCTCAATCTGACGGATGACATCCTGCTCATTGGGCTGCACGTTGATGATAGGACGAAGAGTATGCTCATGGATGATGTCATATTGTTCTTCCTCACCACCACCTACCAGCACGATACCCTTCGACATGGCCAGCAATCCGTTCATGCCGGGTGTATAGCTGTAGAGTTGGTCTAGCAGTACGTGACTGCTGTTGATCATCTCTTTGTATTGCTCAAATGGCACGCTCTCGGCTTTAACTATTTCCATGCGGTCGGGGTATTGTGCCTCAAGCTTGCACAAGGCACTAAGCATGATGTCGGTACCTTTGTATTCATGCCTTGTCTTCTGTATGCCGATGAAGAAGCGTATCTTCCCATTGCCGGGTTTGGGAGTAGGGATGTAGTCGCAATGTATGGGGAAGGGTATGAACGTGGTCTTGGATGGGAAGTTAGGACGATAGCACACATCATATTCATACAGGCCTGTCACAATGGCGTCGCAGCCATGTGCTATCTGCCTGTTGAGCGTACCTTTGGCACCTTTCAGCCAATCGGCAATCATCACGTCGTTGTCGTGGTTGTGGCGAAGTACACCATTGAGATAGAAATCGCTGTATCTGAAAGTGTCGCTTTTCATGCCTTCACTAACCCAATAGTAGTCAATGCCGTATGCACCCATCACCATCTTACCGTTCTGCCTGCGCAGTTGTTCGTAATATGGCAATATACGCTCTGCCATAAGGTCGAGAAACATAGGATTGATGATTTGCACCACATCGTAGCCTTTCAGTCTGGGCCACAGACGTTTGATGTCCCAGAGGTATTTCAGCGTGTCCCATTTACCCAGCGAACGACGACGAAGGTTGATGTCTCGCTGATAGCCTTTCCACACGTCTCCGTCGGATACTACCGTGACATCATGACCCAGTGCCTTGAGACCTTCGCCCAAGGTCCAATGTACGTTGCTATATTCGCCTAATAATAGAATTTTCATCAAAGTCTATATGAGTTATACCTCTCATTTGTGTTGCAAAAGTATAAAAAAACGCTGAATGAGGCAAATATACGTGATTTTTTTGTATCTTTGCGCCTCAAATGAATCAGACAAAGCGTAAATCGAGAGAAGCAACATACGACCATGTGTTAAAATACACAGGAATTTTCGGTGGTGTGCAGGTCCTGAAGATACTCATCAACATTGTTCGCAACAAGTTGACGTCAGTTCTTCTGGGCAAGGTTGGTATGGGCTTGAGCGCTGTGTATAGCAACATCGGTGAACTGGTCAACTCATCCACCAACATGGGACTCTCGCTGTCTTCGGTTCGTAACATCAGCGAGCTTTACGAGAAGGGTGATGATGAAGTAGTGTCACATTACATCCGTGTGGTACGCACATGGAGTTTCTGGACAGCCTTGCTGGGTGCTTTGCTTTGTCTGGCTTTATCACCTTTGCTTTGTCATTTCTTCTTTGATGGTGACAACAGTCATATATTTGACATCTGCCTGCTTTCGCTTATGGTGTTTTCCATTCCTATCGAAGCAGGTGAGTGTTCCATACTGAAGGGCATAAGGCAACTCAAGTGCCTGTCTGTGGTAGAGGTGTCTGCTGCCATCTGTACGCTGCTTTGCACGGTACCATTCTACTATCTGATGGGTATGCGTGGCATTGTACTGGCTCTTGTACTTTCTACATGGTCCATAGCGGGTTGTCACTTGTTCTTTACCACAAGGTTCTTTCCCTGGCGTATCAGTCCCTTTAGCAAAAAGGTGTTTAAGGAAGGATTAGGATTGGCCAAACTGGGCATTCCCTACATGCTGGCTGCTATATTTACCACATTGGCCACTTCGTTTGTGTTTGGCGTATTGGAGGATGATGGTGAGATAGGTCTATTCAAGGCAGGATATAATCTTATATTTACTTATGCGGGTATGGTGTTTGTGGCAGTCGAGGCAGATTATTTCCCTCGTCTTTCAGCCATCAACAATGATCGTATTAAGACCAATGCCGTTATTAACCAACAGATTGATGTGTGCGTGTTGCTGATGACTCCTTTAGTCATTTTGCTTAGTCTGTTTATGCCTCACATCATCCGTATGCTTTATACCAACGACTTCATCCCTATTGCTCCTATGGCGGTGTGTGCCATCTTCCACTTGTTCTTCAAGGCTATCACACTTCCCATTGCATACCTGCCTTTGGCAAAAGGAAACAGTATGATGTTCCTGGTGATGGAGTTTCTTTATGATGCTGCCTATGTGGCACTCATATACTTTGGCTACCACTGGGGTGTGGAATACATTCACTATAGTTTTGATACTATTCCCTCTGGTGGATTGGTAGGTACAGGTATTGGCTTGGGCTTAGCGGGATTATTTGATCTGATTATCATCTTCTTTGTGTATAGTTGGCATTACAAATTCCGCTTCAGTAGGCGAACCCTGAAACTCATTGGCTTGGAATTTGTATGTGTATGTGCTACCGTACCTTTCTGTCTGGTGGGTGGCATGAGGGTGCTCAAGTACTCTTTTGGCCTGTCAGCCTTGGCTCTATCGCTCTATCTCGCATGGCGCCTACTCTCCAAGAACTCTGATTTCCTGAAGAAACTGCTAAACAAGTTCCGCCACTCCAGTAATTGTGACTGTTGTAAATAATTGCTGACTTGCTATATTAGAAAGCGAAAACGCTGAGATTTTTGAAGGTTTTCAAATGTGCGTTCGATTAACGGTTTATGCCAGATGACATATCATTGCCATGTTTTTTGGGTCCACTACAAAAAGACGAGTTTGTGGGTTGTTATCCCATGCCTGGCAGGTCGTGGATGTGTACAAAATCGGCTTATTGTAGTGGCTTCTTTCTTTACTTGCTTAAACGCTTCTTGTTTTTCTCGATGATAATACCATGTGCGGGATGGGTGAGACGTCTTCCACTTAGGTCATAAATGAAATTAGGTGTAGAGTCGTCTGCAACGGGCATTTCAATGTTGTCGATTACGTTAGCAATCTCTTCTGCGCTGAGAGCATAGTTGTACACCTTGAAGTCGTTTACATATCCCTTGAAAAGTGGGTCGGCAGCATACTGGCTACGGCCAATGTAGTTGAGAGTAGGACGTATGTCGCTAGGCTTGATAGTGAGTCCTTCATTACGGCCCACTTCCACACCATCGAGGTAAAGAATGCCTACGCCATTCTCGATTGTAACGGCTACATGTGACCATTTGTTTGTAGCGGGCTTCTTGGATGTGTTGGGACGTATAACCTCTTCTTCTCCACCATTCTTTATGGCGAAACGCATGCGTGTGCCATCATAAGCAGTAAGGAACATATACTGGTCGGTACCATTTCCGAAATCGAAGATACGTTGCCATGCGTTGCCACCACGATAATATACCCATGCCGAAATGGTAATAGCATCGTGGTTGGCAATGGTGTAGGGCAATTGTACGAATTGGGTACTACCGTCAAGTGAGATTCCTTCACGCTCGTTCTTGTTTACATAGGATGCGCTTCCATTTGTTACACCATGATTAGCGTTGACAGAAACGTCGAAAAGCTCATTCTCTGAGTTCAGAGGCATATCCATCACAAGACCTTTTTGCATGTGGCAACTTGCCTTGACAGGCTCGCAGACCTTACTTCTGTTCATGGACTTGTCTTCAGCATACACCTTATAATAATATTGTATGTCGTCCTCTGCCTCATTGTCGGTGAAGCTTGTGGTGGTAATATTATTGCAGAGCGTGATGTATTGAACGCCATCCTTGCTACGCAACACGGTGTAGCTCTTGATGTCATTGTCCTCAGGAGCCGTCCATGTAAGTTCTATGCTGGCATTGTTTTCTGTTGCAACGAGTTCTGTTGGAGTGCCAGGAACTCTCTTGTCGGGAGTCACATCAGGCGCCAGGAAACGCCATTTCTGTTGATCCTTACCCGATAGTTCTGCCACCATAATGTTTGTGCCCTCTGCGATGTTACCACCTTGTACTTCAAGACACTTTGTACTATAGCGAGAACGAATGTAGAAGGCACCATTTCCGGCATACTCCAAATACCACTGTTCGTTAGATCCGAGACCGCCAGGATAAGTACCTACGTCAGCTCCACTATTATAATTCCAGTTGAGAATGTCGATGTAAATAGGGTCGCCTGTAGTATTAAGTGAAAGGATGTAATAGTCTCTGTCACCACTAGTTACCTGATTAACCCTCCATTGTTGGTATAATGGGTTCTTAGTGCTGTTGTTGACTTGCTTGATTGATGTCCAGTTCTTACTTGGATTGCCAGACAGACCCAAAAGCTTGCCCGTCTTGACGTTGACAATCTTGTACACACCATCGCTGATAAGTGGCATTACGTCATCCCCGCATTGCACATCGATGGATTGCTCAAAGCCGGTTTGTCCTTGTTGGTAACCTGTTCCTCCCAATACTGTCATAGTGTAGTCGCGCCCACGCTGTCCATTATACCATACGGGTTGATCGGTAGAGGTGAACAAGTAAGTGGTAGTATTGGCCTGTCTTTCGCTTGAGCCACCAAATGCCTGAACCTTTCCGTCTGCATGACGATATACAGAAGCTGATGTCCATCTGCCACGATGCTCTGCGTATGCCAGACGTTCACCAGGATTATTATGGTTGGTTGCCTTCATGAAGTCGCTACGCGTTTTCTCGCAAGTACCCCACCAAATACCCGTCTGCATACCATATTCAACTCCCACCATGGCCTCCATTGTGTTATGAAGCTCGTCGGCTGTGGCATGATGCCCTTTCTCGCGCACCTTCTCAAAGAATGTTGCGTAATTATCGAAACTACCAGCCAATTGATGAGTGTTACCCTCGTCCAATACGTCTTTCAGGTAGTTCCACCACTCGTAAGCCTTGTCGTCATTGAGTGTGTTTCCGCCACACATTCGCACTCCCTTGTATTTTTCGGCATAAACCTCATCCTCCTTAAAGAGTTTACATATTGCCTTGAAGTCAGCCTTACGTGTGTTGTCACTATAGCCCTGGTTCCATCCATAGTCAGGTTCGTTGAATGGACTGATACTTACGATGTTGGTAATGCCTTTTGACTTGTAATAGTCGATGGTCATGTCAATAAGCTTTGCCCATCGCTTGGCACGTCCTTCACTACCTATGCTATTCACATTGTACCAACTGTCAACGGAAGGATGGTCGCAGTTCACATTATAGCTTACGCCAGTTTTCAACCAGTTCTTGACGGCTGTAATACGTTTTTGCAGGTCTCTTGTTTGTTCGGCGTTGAGATTGCCGTCTTCTACGCTAAAGGTGGGTTGAAACGAAAGACGTACTATGTCAATAAGGTCTTTCCCGGCATAGAAAACGCCCGTCCTCACGTTGGCTTCGTCAAGCCACGCCAAATCAAGTCCCCATTCGATGGGAGTCTTAACACCTTCAGCCTCATACTTGAATGGTACAATGATGTCGGCTTTGTCTGATACTTTCAAAAACGATGCATTGCTTATACGTTGTGCATGGGTTGATAATGCGCAAGCAAAGAGTACGAGTGTGATTTTCTTCATGGAATTGAAATGGTATTTTAGTATAAATGGTATTTTAGTATTTATGTTGCAAATATAATGAAAAAAATGCGAAATTGCTTATAATTTCGCATTAATTCTGCATGATATAGTTAAAGTTGTCGTATCTCAGCCTCATCAAGTCCTGTAGCTTCTGCAATTTGGGCGATGGAAAGCACTCCCATAGCCTTTAGTGCCTTGGCTGTTGATACTTGACGGTTGTGGTCGCCTATAGCCTCACCTTCAGC
>JAKSLO010000071.1 GCA_024401185.1 Bacteroidaceae bacterium
CTGGATACGCTCCTTGTTACCCTCGATGATCTTGTAAGCTACGGTTACGGTGTCACCAGCCTTGAAAGTGGGGTGCTGCTTGCCAGTAGCAAATGCTTCCTCAGCAATTTTAATTAAATCTGCCATTTTAATTTGGTATTTAAAAATTGTTTGTCGTTCAGCCGAGGCATAACAGGGAACTCTTCATCCTGCCAGCGACCTGGGCGGAAAGCGGGTGCAAAGGTACAACTTTTTGGTCGATAATGGATGGATGACAAATGATTATTTGCATTTTGTTAGCGAAAAAAGCTGTTTTGCTTTGAAAATATTCATTTTCTTGCATGTTAGGTGATGACAAAAAACAACTTGGTGCGATTTGTGATGTGAACTTTTTATGGTAGTGACTCATCTTTATGGCTGTTTTTGTTTCATTCCACCAATTCCCTAAAGGGGGATTTCGCTTGTTCCTGCCCTCCTCTTTCAACTGCCAGCTTTCTGTTCTTCACTCTCATCTGCCAATCCTTCCCCCTCTTCTTCTGTCATTTCTTCCTCCGTTTCCTCTTCGACTGTGATGATTTCGCCTGATGTCTCTCTTACTCTTTTGCAGAAAGATGTCCAGTCAAAGCACCATGGGTCGGTCTTGCGGTCGGGGGCGATATCGCTGTGTCGCATCAGGTACTTGATGTTGCGTCGGCTGCGTATGTCGTTGACGAGCAGCAGAAGGCTTTCTGTCTGTTCCTGTGTGGGACCTTGCGACATGGTGTTGATGAGCTCAATTCCAATGGAAGTGTTGTTGAGGTAGGTGCGTTCTGTGCCAGGCAGTTGGCTTTTCCCGGCATGCCATGCTATGTCTTTCTCATCCACCATCTTGAGGATGTGACCATCTCGCTCTATGAGGTAGTGTGGTGCCACGTCGTATGCACGGAACTGGTCGATGCATCCTTTTGTAGAGAACGAATCTCTTCCCACGTAGTAGTTGGAGTGTACCACGATGATGTCGATGGTACGCTCGGTTTGGTGACCATAGTCGGTTTGTTCCGTGATGTCGGTCATTGGCAGGGTAGGGGTGGCGCTGCTGTCGGTTTGCGCCTGTGTACAGCTACTGATCAATATCGCCAGTAAGAACAGTAATTTTTTCATGCTGCTGATGAATATAAAGTAAACCGGGCACCTCCGTTGTGCGGAAGGTGCCCGATAATTGATGTATTGCATGTGCGAAAGGAGAGCCTAACTCTTGCTCTTTCCTTCGCAATGAGTGCTGGTTACTTGCGGGTGAACTTCATCTCCTGGCCCTTCTCGTCGGTAAGGATCAAAGTCTTGCTGTCGGGCATAGCGTACTTGATGGTAGCGTTGAAGTCCTTGACCATTTCCTTGAGGTTCTCGGGCTTCATCTGCTCCTGCATAGCCTGCTTCATCTGCTCTGAACCCATACCAGCAGCTTCCATGGCAGCCATTGTCTGCTCGTCGCCCTTGATGTCAAGCTTGTAGATGTCGAACTTGGGAGTGCATTTTGCGTAATCAGCGGTAATGGTGTTGTCGGTAGAAGTATAGGGACCCTCGAAGTTAACCTTCATACCCATGGTGATGCTCATGCCACCCTCTTCCACGGTACCATTCATGTCCATGTCCATAGTGATGTTCGAACCATCCAGTTTCATGATCATGGTGCTGTTCTGGAATGCCTTGGCAATGTCTTCGCCAGCGCTTGCCATCAAGGCAGAAACGTCACCCTCCCAAGTACCTTCGAGGCCAGTCTCGCCCGAAACTTCGGTGGTTTCGCCACCTTCATTAGCACCTGCTGCAGCCTTGTCCTTGCAACTTGTAAATGCAAACATTGTACAAATGGCCATGAGGCCCAAGAATGTCTTCTTCATAATTTTTCTTTTTTTAAGTTTATGTTATAGTTAAAGATCCGTTGTGGCAGAAACCCACTTCTTTACATTATTATATTGGCTGATGGCACTCTTCACGCTATCATCGGTTGCCTTCATTGCCTTCACGTATTCCTTTTTTCCCTCTACTATCTCATACTTCGTCTGTGACGCATAGCATAGGCTTCCGTCCGTATTGAAGTAGAGTCGGTCTTCATACATGCCATCCTCATCGGGCATCTTGACAAAGAGGAAGATGGGCTTGCCATTTTTGGAGTTGACCAGACACTCGTGAACGAATTCACGCATTCCCCAGTTGTATTTGAAGCGGATGAAGTAAGGTTGCCAATTCACTTCCACTTCATCTTCGCTTGTGTCTTCCAGATACATGTCTATCTTATAATGTTGCATGCCTGAGCCTGGGTACATGCGGTTGAGTTCCAAGTGTGCGCTGTTGTCGGTGTACTCCGATTCCTCGCTGTTTTCTTTTATTCGATTCATGGCATCTTGAAACATTGTGCGGATGTCTTTGATACGTTCGTTCTGTACCTTTGTCTGTGCCACAGCGAATGTGCTGCAGAATGCCAGGAATCCAATGATGAGAAGTCTTTTCATGAAAGTGTTTTTTGTTAATGGTTTTGCTTACCTTTTGCAAAGATACGAAAAGAATTAATTATTAAGATGAAAAGTGCGAAAAAAACGTGTATTTTATGCTTTTTATGGGTATTCTTGTGCAGAATGTTTGAAATCAATGTGCTATGTGCTGTTGAAACGCAAGGCAATCTTCTCGCATTTAAGTTTTTTTAATTGACGAATTACGTCGAGTTAGGAACAAAATTGTTACCTTTGCGACATGAAACGCATATACAAAATACTGGTTCTTTTCTGCGCCGTGCTTCCGCTGAAGACTTGGGCTCAGGAAGATGGCAATGTGCTGCTTGCTGACTCGTTGTCGGGCAGTTCCGTTCCGTCGGGCTTGGAAGATGTTAGTGTGACGAGCTTGTGGCATTCGCCCTATTATGGCATTTATCCAAGTTTCTCTATGTGTCCGTCCATGATTCCTGTTGTCCGCCCCTGTCTTATGTCTCCTTTCTATGGTAGCTTGTGGGAAATCCATAAAGGCTTTAATGCCAGCGTGGACATGGGCGTGAGTGTGGGCTTCGGCAAGAATAATCCCTGGCGGGGTGCTCATTTCTTTACCAGTCTTGCCGCTTTGTATGCTCATCCCGTCAACGATCGCCTTACGCTTGCTGCAGGCGCAGAATACACGCGCTTCACAGGGTGGGGTGGCGGCCGTGGTTCGCTGGGTGTGTTTGCGCTTGCCAACTATCGCATCAATGAGCGTTTGGATGTGACGGGCTTTGTCTCACACGACTTGGGTCAGTTATCTGCCCATCGTATTCCCACCGATCCCGTTATTCCTGGTTACACACAGCCCACTACCACCATTGGTGCTGATCTGGGCATCAAGGTAGGCGAGAACACAAAGATAAACCTGGGGGTGTCGATAAGCCGTGAGCATAATGGCAATGCCAACCAAGACTTTATTGAGCGTCAGCATCGTGCCTTGATGCGTGAGGACCGATAGCTTTCCGCTAACTTCTTTTGACCCACCACAAGTTGGGCTTGCGCTCAACTTGAGTAGCATAAGTGTGTTCAGATACAAGAAAACCCTTCCCTCAAAAAGAGGAAAGGGTGTTTCTTTTTCGTCGATTGACGAGGCTGTGTGCCTATCTTACTTAGAGATAGCGCCGCTGGGACATGCGTCTGCGCAAGTACCGCACTCGGTGCACTCATCAGGGTTGATAGAATAGATGTCGCCCTCAGAGATAGCTCCTACGGGGCACTCGTCGATACATGTACCGCAAGCAACACAGTCGTTACCAATTACGTAAGCCATAGTCTTATTAAATTAAAAATTAATAATAAATAATGTATTATTCTCTGTTTTTCGTGAGCAGCGTGGGTTGGGTGTTTCCACTTGTTCCCATCTTCTCGCTTTAACATGTGCCTAAACACTTGTTACGATGCAAAGGTAATCAATTTTAGTTAATATAGTATCATTTTTCGATTCTTTTTTCGTACTTTATCATCAAAAATAATGATTTGTGCAATATTTCCACGTTTTATGCGTTATTTACGTGGTGTGTAAGAATACCGTAGTAAAGAAGATGAAGCGATTATTATTTCTCTCTGCAATGTGGTTTTGCGTGTTGTTGGCAATGGCACAACCTCGCAAGGTGCAGCATCGGCCGTATCTTGACGACCGTCGTTTGCACTATGGCTTTTTGCTGGGCTTCCACATGCAAGACCTGGAAATATCAAACACTGGCTATGTGGACCCTGCCACCGGTGAGAGGTGGTATGCTGACGTTGACAATTACAATCCGGGCTTTAACGTGGGCGTGCTGGCCGAACTGAAATTGCATAACCATTTGTCGCTTCGTGTTACGCCTACGCTTTATTTCGGACAGAAGCGTATGTGGATGCACGAGCAGACTTTGGGACGTGACACCACACAGGTGCTGAAGAGTACCTATATCTCGGTGCCTATCAACATAAAGTTTGCGGCTCCCCGATACAATAATTTCCGTCCGTATTTTACGGCAGGTGTGGCTCCCACTATCGACCTTACCACCCGAAAGCATGGTGCATACCGACTTAATTCGGCCGACTGTTATCTGGAAGTCGGTATGGGCTGCGACATTTACTTGCGTTATTTCAAGCTCATTCCCGAACTTAAGTTCTGTTTTGGCTTGGCTGATATGCTCAACAAGAACCGAACCGACCTTATTGATGGAAACCTTATGAAGTACACCGAAGCAGGCAATCGTGCACGAAGCAAGTTGATTGTGCTAAGTGTTTACTTTGAATAGAACGACCCAACGACCCCTCCCCAGCCCTCCCGAGGGAGGGAGCACAAAGTCACATTAAGTACCCCAAAATCGCGAGGGGGAATAAAAACGAAGCCTGCTCATCCACTCAGAGCAGGCTTTGTTTATGTATTTCTTCTTTCTTCTCTTTTCTCTCTTCTCTTTTTTTACTTCAGTCTTGCCAAGGTCTCCTTGATGCGACGCATAGCCTCCACGATGTTCTCGTCGCTGGTGGCATAGCTCATGCGGAAGCACTCAGGGCTACCAAAGGCATCACCGCCTACTGCTGCCACATGACCTACCTCGAGCAGATACATGGCCAGGTCGGTGCTGTTGTTGATGACGCGGTCGCCATCCTTCTTGCCGAAGAAGCTGCTGCACTTGGGGAAGAGGTAGAAGGCACCCTGGGGGTCGTTTACCTCAAGACCGGGAATCTCCTTAGCCAACTTTACGATGAGGTTCTTGCGACGCTCGAAAGCCACACGCATGTCCTCCACGCATTGCTGGTCGCCTGCAAAAGCTGCCTCTGCAGCCTTCTGGCTTACAGAACAGGGACCACTGGTGTACTGGCCCTGCAACTTGTTGCAGCCCTTTACAATCCAGTCGGGAGCAGCAATGAAACCGATGCGCCATCCAGTCATGGCGTATGCCTTGCTCACGCCGTTGATGATGACAACGCGATCCTTGATGTCGGGGAACTGAGCCATGGAAGCGTGCTCGCCTACATAGTTGATGTGCTCATAGATTTCGTCGGCGATTACGATGACGCGCTCGTGCTTGAGCAGTACGTTCTTCAATGCCTCAAGTTCCTGCTTGCTGTACACAGAGCCGGTGGGGTTGCTGGGAGAGCAAAGTATGAGGGCACGGGTCTTGTCGGTGATGGTAGCCTCCAACTGCTCGGGCGTAATCTTGAAGTCAGCCTCAATCTTAGCCTCTACGAATACGGGAGTACCCTCTGCCAAGAGCACCATCTGGGGGTAGCTTACCCAGTAGGGAGCAGGGATGATAACCTCGTCGCCGGGGTTAACGAGAGCCATGATGGCGTTGCAGACACTCTGCTTGGCACCATTGCTGCAGAGAATCTGGCTGGGCTGATAGTCAAGGCCATTCTCGTTCTTGAGCTTGTTGACGATAGCCTTCTTCAGTTCGGGGTAACCGGGTACGGGAGAGTAACGGCTCCAGTTCTCCTCAACTGCCTTGATGGCAGCAGCCTTGATGTGGTCGGGAGTGTTGAAGTCGGGCTCACCCACGCTCAGGTTGATGACATCAACGCCTTGCGCTTTCAATTCGCTACTACGCTGGCTCATGGCAAGAGTGGCACTGGGAGCCAAGCGGTTCAGTCTTTCTGATAATACTTCCATTGTATTTTAAATTATTGTTTTTTGTTTTTTCTTAGATCTTGTGTCCCATTCGCAGGCGCTTTGTCTCAAGATAGCGCTCGTTGTAGCGGTTGGGAGGTATGACGATGGGTACGTTCTCCACGATTTCCAGTCCATAGCCCTCCAGGCCTACACGCTTGATGGGGTTGTTGGTGATGAGGCGTATCTTGCCCAATCCCAGTTCGCGCAGAATCTGTGCGCCCACGCCATAGTCGCGCTCGTCGGCCTTGAAGCCGAGGTGGATGTTGGCATCTACGGTGTCCTCGCCCTGCTCCTGAAGTTTGTAGGCGGCAATCTTGTTCATGAGTCCGATGCCGCGTCCCTCCTGCATGAGGTAAACCACAGCACCCTTGCCCTCACGGTCGATGAGCTGCAACGCCTGGTGAAGCTGCTCGCCGCAGTCGCAGCGCTGGCTTCCGAAGATGTCGCCCGTGGCACAACTGCTGTGCATGCGAACCAAGACGGGTTCGTCGGCCTTCCAGTCGCCCTTGATGATGGCGATGTGCTCCAGTCCGTTCGATTTCTGACGGAAGGGGATGATGCGGAAGTGTCCGTATGCGGTAGGCAGGTCGGCTTCCTCGCCCCTCTCTACCAGCGACTCCAGTTGCAGTCGGTAGGCTATGAGATCCTTGATGGTGATGATGCGCATGTTGTGCTTCTTGGCCAC
Source organism: Bacteroidaceae bacterium (assembly GCA_024401185.1). Lineage (GTDB taxonomy): Bacteria > Bacteroidota > Bacteroidia > Bacteroidales > Bacteroidaceae > Physcousia. Next base: position 6,770 of record JAKSLO010000071.1, read on the forward strand.
CTCGCGCAGCTCAGGCATACGTGCCATGGTGCCGTCGGGGTTCAGAATCTCGATGAGTGCAGCGGCAGGGTTCAGTCCTGCCAGGCGTGCCAGGTCGATGGCAGCCTCAGTATGTCCGGCACGGCGAATCACACCCTTATCCTGAGCGTAGAGGGGGTTGATGTGTCCGGGCTTTCCAAAGGCAGAAGCCTTGACGTTGGGGTCGGCCAGGGCACGTATGGTGGCGGCACGGTCGTGGGCACTCACACCGGTGGTGCAGCCCTCAAGCAGATCGACGGTAACGGTGAAGGGTGTGCCCAGCATGGAGGTGTTCTCCTCTACCTGGTGGGGGAGTTCCAGTTGCTTGGCACGGCTGATGGTGATGGGTGCGCACAGCACGCCACGTCCCTCCTGCAGCATGAAGTTTACCTTCTCGGGTGTAATCATTTCGGCTGCCATGATGAAGTCGCCCTCGTTCTCGCGGTCCTCATCATCTACCACGATGACGAATTTGCCTTGGCGGAAGTCCTCGATGGCTTCTTGGATATGTTTTAGATTTTCGTTCATATATCTTGTTGATTGTCTGTGATTTCGTTATTTGTTTCTTGGCTTTCTGCCTCGCTCAGTGGTGTGGCTTTCTTGTCCTTCTTCTTGAATAGTCCTTTGATGAACTCAAGGATTGAGAACCTCTTGATCTGCTTCCACAGCTTCTTGATGGGCAGCGTGTAACCCTCGATGTTGAACATCGTAGAGTCCTTGTTCGACTTGTAGGCAAGGAAGGCTCCGATGGGTGCCAGTACCATGCTGCTCAGCCACACTCCGAAGGTGCTGTCCCAGTCGCCCGTCTTGGCCATCTTCTCTCCACTCACGTTGATGATGTAATAGAAGATGAAGATAAGCACACTCACCACTACGGGCATTCCCAATCCTCCCTTTCGGATGATGGCACCCAATGGCGCCCCGATGAAGAAGAATATCAGGCACGCTACGCTCAAGGTGAATTTCTTGTGCCATTCAATCTTGTGCTTGCGTAGGTTGGCATTGTCAGCATCCGTTGACATTGTGCCGCGGAACTCATACTCGCTCTGCAGCATGTGTGCCTTGCTGGTGGCATTGCGCCAAATCTCTTGTTTCTTGCCGTTGGGTATTCTCGCCATGACCGAGTCGAAGGGCATCTGTTGGGGTACGGAAGCCACAATCTTGGCCGAGTCCTTGAAGTTGACGGGAAGGTCACGCTGCAAGGTGGCTTTCCTGTTGTTGTCGTAGATGGCATGTCCGGTACTGTCAATCAGTTGCGTCAGCGAGTCGATGCCTATGGTGATGGAGTGTATGTCCTTGGTGGCTGCATCGCCCGAGAACAGGTTGGCATCCATCACGTCGAAATTGTCGTCGAATGCAATCAGATCGACCTCCTTGCGGAAGGTCTCGCGCATGTAAGGCACCGATGCCCTCATCATCTCACCTCCCTGCGAGGTCATGTTCTGGAATCGCTCTCCACCATAGAGGGTGAGCTTGAGGTGCATGCGATCTTCTGTGCTCTGCAAACGTCCCGAGTCTGCCAGTACAATCTGCACATCCTCATAACCTCCTGTCATACTGTAAATCATAATGCCGTAGAGCATGCCCGTCTTGGGGTCTTTATGCTCAATGAACAGGTTGTAGCCAGGAATCTCGTTATAGAAGCGTCCCTCAGGTATCTCCAGTTCGGGCGATTTCTGCTTCATGCTCCATACCAGGGCGCCAAGTTGCTTGGTGGCTTCGGGCGTGACCTTGTTCTGGAAGAAATAGCTGCCCACGCAGAGCACCATGACGAAAATGAAGATGGGTTGGATGATGCGGAACAGCGAGATGCCCGCTGCTTTCATCGAGAGCAGCTCCAGTCGCTCGCCAAAGTTTCCGAAGGTGATAAGTGCTGCCAGCAGTATGGCAAGCGGTAGTGAAAGGGGCACCAGCGTAAGCGTGGCATACCAGAAGAACTGTGCCAGCACATCGGTCGAGAGTCCTTTTCCGATAAGGTCGTTGACATAACGCCAGGTGAACTGCATCAGGAAGATAAAGAGGCATATAAAGAAAGTGCCCGCAAAAAGTTGCAGGTAGGCTTTCAGTAGATAGATATCAAGCTTCTTCATCAATTTCATGTGCGCGCGTAAATAAAAGTTGTGCAAAGGTACGACAAATTATTCATAATTCGCCTTTCGTTATTGGTGTTTCAACCCCTCAAAAGCTTTTTTTTGCATTTTTTTTGCATTTTTTTCGTTTTTTTCTTGCACGGTTCAAAAAAATGCCCTACCTTTGCACCCGCAAAACAAAAGATGGCGGGGTAGCTCAGCTGGTTAGAGCGCATGATTCATAATCATGAGGTCCCGGGTTCAATCCCCGGCCCCGCTACAAAGAAGGTAACCGAATGGTTACCTTTTTTCGTTCCAATACAATTTGTAATTCACAATGCACAGTTCATAATTCACAATGCACAATTCATAATTGACTCCGTCGAGCTCTTCGACCTTCACAATTGGCTGCGCGATGTCGTGATTGAGCGAGGTTTAGTTGATTTTATTGCTTACGCAAGTAATCATAGCTTTGCAGAAATCATAAGGCTCCGCCAGTCATAAAAATTTCTTCAAATAGATTTCCTCCTATAGATTTCTAGCCGTAGGCTATAAAAAAGACCTACTTATTGCTTATGCAATTCATCCATAACATCGCGCCAGCCAATTGTGCATTGTGAATTATGCATTGTGAATTAAAAATATCGTACAAACCTGCTATTTTTCTTGTTCGGAATTGCTCTTTTTGGGCATTTTTATTCATATATGCTATAACTATCTATCGTATTGCCTATTACTTTGTACCTAATTGATACCCATTTAGTACCCACCTTACTCCCACTTCGAGTGGGAGGGAAGTGGGAAGGAAGTGGGAGGGAAGTGGGAGGCAACCCGTAGGAAGACCGAATTTTCGCTGTATTCTCGGTGTATTCTTCGCGTAAGTAGTTTGGTGTTTGTTTGTATACTGAACAATGTTTGCAAATTGCTCGGAATTTGAGTTTCGGAAACCATGAGAATATGGGCATAGATTATGAGCCGTGTGACAAAAACATAATTGGTAAAGTATAAAAAGTGCAAAAAGCTTGCATAAAAGGATTTTTGTTTGTACTTTTGTGTACCAATTAACTTATTCATTATGTTTACCATGAATCGATATTTTGTGTTATTTGTTTCGCTATTCCTCTCAGCCATGGCTTCTGTGGCTCAGCGAAGTGATAAAACCCTGAAGGATGGATGGCGCTTTCACCAAGGTGACGTGAAGGGTGCCGAAGACATCGACTTTGATGACTCAAAGTGGGAGCGCATCTGTGTGCCTCATGACTGGGCCATCTACGGACCCTTTGACCGCAGCCATGACTTGCAGAAGGTGGCTGTGAAGCAGAACGGCGAAAGTGTAGCAACCTGGAAGACAGGCCGTTCGGGTGGTTTGCCATGGGCCGGTATAGGGTGGTACAGACGTGTGCTGCGTGCTGACGAACTGGGGCTTCAAGGTGGGCACTCAGGCAATGAACCATCTGCTCTTGCACAGTTAGGCGATGGGGTAGTATCCCTGCAGTTTGATGGTGCCATGAGCGAGGCCCACGTTTATGTCAATGGCAAGGAAGCCATCTTCTGGCCCTATGGCTACAATACTTTTCATGTGGATATAACAGGATTGCTGAACAAGGACGGTAAGGACAATGTGCTGGCTGTCAGACTGGAAAACCGTGAGCAAAGCCATCGTTGGTATCCCGGTGCCGGACTATACCGCAATGTGCATCTCATTACCACTCAAGAGGTTCGCATACCCGTGTGGGGAACCTATGTCACCACCCCTCATGTGGAGAAGGACTATGCCACCGTATGCCTGAAAGGACGTGTGGCAGGTTCTGTGGGCAGGAAGGTCAAGGTGGTGACTCGCATCAAGGATGACAAGGGCGTGGAGAGAGGCGTTCAAACCACCGACCTTGCCAACATTACGCCCATCCCCTCGGGACAGCAGGCGGGCGAACAGCAGTTCCAACAGAACTTCATACTTCAGAACCCAGCTTTGTGGAGCCCACAAAGTCCTGCGCTGTATTATGCAGAGAGTCAGGTCTATCTTGAAGATAAACTGGTAGATACATACACCACGCGCTTTGGCGTGCGCAGCATCGAACTGGTGGCAGAGAAGGGTTTCTTCCTCAACGGCGAGTCCACCAAGTTTCAGGGTGTCTGTCTGCATCACGACTTAGGTGCTTTGGGAGCCGCCATCAGCCAAAGTGCCATCCGCCATCAGCTGACTATGCTCAAGGCAATGGGTTGCAATGCCATCCGAACCAGTCATAACATGCCCGCCCCTGAGTTGGTGGAGCTTTGTGACGAGATGGGCTTGATGATGATGGTGGAACCCTTTGACGAGTGGGACGTGGCCAAGTGTGCTAACGGCTACCACCGATTCTGGAACGAGTGGGCAGAGAAGGATATGGTGAACATGCTGCGCCATTATCGCAACAACCCCAGCGTGGTGATGTGGAGCATCGGCAACGAGGTTCCCACACAGGGCAAGAAGGATGGCTACAGGATGGTGGAATTCCTGCAAGGCATCTGCCACAGGGAGGATGCTACGCGTCCTGTGACATGTGGTTTGGACCAGGTGTGGACGGTGCTGAGAAACGGATTTGCTGCCACGCTCGATGTGCCTGGCTTCAACTATCGCACGCAATACTATCTGGAGGGTCACGAGAAGTTGCCCCAGGGCTATCTGCTGGGCAGCGAGACAGCCAGCACGGTGAGCAGCCGTGGCACGTACCACTTCCCCGTGAAGCTTGCCAAGGGTGCCATACACCCCGACAACCAGTCGTCGGGCTACGACGTGGAGGCTTGCTCGTGGAGCAATGTGCCCGACGAGGACTTTGCCCTGGCCGAGGATAACGAGTGGGAGATAGGTCAGTTTGTATGGACAGGCTACGACTATCTGGGCGAGCCTTCACCCTACGACACCGATGCATGGCCCAGCCACTCCAGCGTGTTTGGCATCATCGACCTCGCCTCATTGCCCAAGGACCGTTACTATCTCTACCGTTCGGTATGGAACACCCAGGAGCACACCTTGCACGTGTTGCCTCACTGGACGTGGCCTGGTCGTGAGGGACAGGTGACTCCCATCTTCGTCTATACCGATGCTCCTGAGGCAGAGCTGTTTGTCAACGGCAAGAGCATGGGTCGCCAGAAGAAGCTTGCCAAGGCAGAGGCAGAGGCTTTGAAGGGCAAGGATGAGTTCTGGTTGCAGCGTCGCTACCGCCTGATGTGGAACGATGTGAAGTATGAGCCAGGCGAGGTGAAAGTGGTGACCTATGACAAGGCTGGCAAGAGAATGGACGAGAAGGTGCTGCGCACGGCAGGGAAGCCTTTCGCAATCAAGTTGAATGTGGAGAATGTCGCCTCGCTGAAGGCTGACGGAGAAGACCTGGCCTACGTCACCGTGAGTGTGGTGGATAAGGATGGAAATCCTTGTCCTACAGCCACCAACTTGGTGAATTTCAAAGTGAAGGGAGCCGGCACGTTCCGTGCAGCTGCCAATGGTGATGCTACCTGTCTTGACCTCTTCCATCTGCCTCAGCATCACTTGTTTGCCGGACAATGTACTGCCATCGTGCAGAGTGGAAAGGCTGCTGGCAATGTAACACTTGAGGCATCTGCCAAAGGCCTGAAGACGGCTAAGCTGACCCTTAAGGTGGAATGAAGGCACAGGTGCAGGACGAGTATATGGACTGGCCTGTTCCCGCAGGTCCTATCTGCGAGATGAACTACAGTCCTGACCAGACGTGCTTCCAGCTGTGGAGTCCCAAGGCCAGGTCGGTAGAGGTGAGGCTCTATGACCAAGGCGAGGGTGGCGACGTGGCGAGAATGTCTTGTGGACACATACACCACATCTTTCTGGATAAGAACGAGGACGGCACGTTCGGTGGTGTAATAAATGGTGACCTCAAGGGTTGCTTCTATACCTTTGTGGTAAAAGACGAAAACGGCAATCTGCTCAATGAGACACCGGGCATCTTTGCCAAGGCGGTAGGCGTGAATGGCAAACGTGCACAGATACTGGACCTCAGTACCACTAATCCCAAGGGGTGGGAGAGTGGCGTCAAGCCCGTCTTGGTGCATCCACAAGATGCTGTCATCTACGAGATGCACCATCGCGACTTCAGCATCGATGCGTCAAGCGGCATGCTGCACAAGGGCAAGTATCTGGCTCTGACAGAGCGTGGTACGACCAACGGGCAAGGCGAGAAGACGGGCATTGACCATTTGGTGGAACTGGGGGTGACGCATGTGCATCTGTTGCCAAGCTATGACTATGGCAGCGTGGACGAGGCAAGGCTTGACTCACCACAGTACAACTGGGGGTATGACCCTGTGAACTACAACGTGCCCGAAGGTAGTTACAGTACCAATCCTTACGATCCTGCTGTGCGCATTCGTGAGTTCAAGGAGATGGTAATGGCCTTGCACAAGGCAGGCATCCGCGTAGTGATGGATGTGGTGTATAACCATGTCTTTGACTTGAAAAACAGTAACTTTGAGAAGACGGCCCCAGGCTACTTCTTTCGCTGGAACAACGATGGCACGCCTGCCAATGGCTCGGGTTGTGGCAACGAGACGGCCTCAGAGCGGCCTATGATGCGTAAGTTCATGATAGAGAGTGTGCTCTATTGGGTCAGGGAATACCACATTGATGGTTTCCGCTTCGACTTGATGGGCATTCATGACATAGAGACCATGACTGCCATCCGCAGGGCTGTCAATAGCGTAGATCCTTCCATCATCATCTACGGAGAAGGATGGGCAGCATCCACTCCGGGGTATGATGCCAACAAGCTGGCCATGAAAGCCAATGTGCACTTCATAAAGGGGATTGCTGCTTTTGGCGATGAGATGAGAGACGGCTTGCGTGGCGCTTGGTACGATGACAAGAAAGGGGGATTCCTTGTCGGGATTCCCGGTCATGAGGAGAGTGTGAAGTTTGGATTGGTGGGGGCATCATACTGTGGTGGCGTAGATCTTACTAAAGTCAACTATAGCAGGGAGTTTTGGACGGGTGAGCCTTGTCAGATGATCTCGTATGTGAGTTGTCATGACGACCTCTGCCTGGCCGACCGCATCAATGTCACACTTATGGCAAGGCGTGGCAAGAAGAAGAGTGCGGAGGCTCATGAAGCAGAATGCGTTCGTTTGCAGAAGTTGGCCTATGCCGCTGTATTTGCCAGCCGTGGCATTCCTTTCATCTGGTGTGGCGACGAGATAATGCGTGACCGTAAGGGGGTGCGTAACTGCTACAATTCGCCCGACTCCATAAATGCCATCCCATGGAGGTTGAAGAGTGAGCACAAGGACGTTTACGAATACGTCAAACAGCTCATCACGCTTCGCAGGCATTTGAGATGGCATGAAGGTGGAGAATATCATTTTCTGCCGGTAAAGGGTAGCAATGTCATAGCCATGTTTTCATCCGGCGTAGTCATTATTCTCAACAGCAATCGCAGGACCATCACGCAGGAGATACCATACGGTGTGTGGCAGATTGTGAGTTGGAGCGACCGCCCACCCATGTCCGTTTCTGCTGGTGCTTTGCCTACGTTTAAGGGTAGTTCGCTGAAAGTACCTGCACAAAGTGCCCTCATACTCGTTGAGCGTAGTTGAAGATGGTCTTCCTCCTTGCGTTTTGTGGGCGCACATAGAGTGAAGACAGAAGGAAGTCTGCTATTTTTCCGTTAAAACTGCGTTGTTTGTCTGCTAACCCTCTGCTATGACTCCGCTATGACTCCGCTATGACTCTGCTATTCCTCTGCTATATAGCAGACAAATAGCAGACAAATAGCAGACATTTAGCAGAGAAATAGCAGACATTTAGCAGAACCACAGCGGAGGGTTAGTAGAACCATAGCAGAGTAATTGCGGAGGATTCCCCTTGTTTCGGCTCATGGAAAACACCTGACGTAGGCGAACAGTAGGCGAACAGTAGGCGAACAGTAGGCGAACAGTAGGACATCAATAGGACAACAATAGGCCAAAAAGGTAAAAAAGCACTTTTCCAGAGGAAAGTTTGTGCGGTTAGTGAAAAATATCTATC
>JAKSLO010000072.1 GCA_024401185.1 Bacteroidaceae bacterium
TGCTTGTTAGCCTCACGCTCCTCGAGCACCTCACCGATGCAGAAGATAACCTTCAAGCCATTAGCCAAAGCCAGGTTAACCTTCTCCTTCAAGATCTCAGCGGTCTCACCATAGTAAGCACGACGCTCTGAGTGACCCAGGATTACATACTGAGCACCAGTGCTCTTTACCTGAGCAGCGCTAACCTCACCAGTGTAAGCACCCTTCTCCTTGTCTGCGCAGTTCTCTGCACCCAAACCGATTACAGTACCCTCGGTGATGCCAGCCACAGTAGCCAAGTGGATGAAAGGAGTACAAATGATAACGTCGCAATTGGGCTTCTCAGCAGCCAAAGCGTCCTTCAACTCGGTAGCCAAAGCTACACCTTCCTGCAGGTTCAGGTTCATCTTCCAGTTACCTGCTACAATCTTCTTTCTCATTGTTTTTTTGTTTAAAAGGTTAAAAATATTATTGAGTTTTCTTTTTCTTTTTTCAATCAGCATGTGCACACCCAACCAAGTTCTGTCGAGGAAACTCAGCACCAGCAGCGGTATGATGAACCACAAGAAGAACTTGACCGTCTTGCGCACCTTACTATCTACGTGTACCGTTCCATATTCCGTCTCCTCCAGGCGAGGTGCACCCTCGTCAAGCTCGGGCATATCCGTACAGGGCCATTTGCCTATGACTACCCCATTCTTCAGCAAGATGAGTCCGGGGTTAGAGCGAACCATAGTCTTCAACGTCAGCACATCGGTGTGAGCAAAGGGATACTCAGCCCCTGTCAGGTCCTGCCAATGGGCAATGCCCTCGTCGTTACTGCTTGTAAGACAGAGGAAACGGTATCCATGCTCGAGCGAGTAGTCGTACAAACGATTGTAGGCATCCATGTGTCCATCGTCCGCCATTTCCAGCATCGGTGCCGTCAGCAGGAAGGTGTAGTTTTCATCCGCCAAGACTTCATCCGTCACATCCTCGCCATCAGGCCACATGTACATCTGCAGATTGTCAATGGCAGGGGGAAGGAACTCACCCTCCGTTTCCGTCTTGCTATCTACAAAGGTCCATGTACTGTCAGGATAATCCTCCAGGCTGAACCACTGCTGCTTGCCGTCCTTTTCCATAAGGAAGGTAGTAACAAACTCCGCATCCCCTTGCGGTTGGGTTTGCTCTACAATATTGGCACCTATCTTAAAGGGACGGAAGTCGATGAGTGGCAGACGCCACAGAGCGTACAATCCGAGGCACAGTACAAACAGCTGTGAGTAGATCAACACCAGCCACTGGCGCTCTTCGCTAATCATTCGTACCTGCTTGTCGTGCCAACGCACCAGTACTATCGTACTGAAGAGCAGTACCACATTCTTCCAGAACGTCTGCCAGTTGGTCAGTACCAAGGCATCGCCAAAACAACCACAGTCGGACACAGGGTTGGCAATGGCCAAGTAGAGCGTCAGAGGTGTGAATACCGACATAAAAACCAAGGCTGCACGTGAGGCCACCCTACGGTGTATGCCAAACAGCGTACTGATGCCGATGCGAAATTCCACCAGCGCTAACACCATGCCAAGAACAAGAGCTATCGTATCGGGCATCAAACTGCCCAGATGGAACGCTTCAGCATAGTCATGCAGCTTATACTCCGTACCGTGCGGGTCGATCATCTTCGTCACACCCGAGAAGATGAAGGCTGCTGCCACCAGCAAGCGGCACACAGTCACGACAATCCAGAGCAGTTTCTGTTTCACGAAAGCCTACAGTTTAACGGTTATTCCAAGTTTGTCTTAATCAATCCTCAGGAAACGTCAGCTTGATAAGACCAAACACAGCATAATTCATCATGTCCATATAGTTTGCATCGATGCCCTCTGACACCAACGTCCCTCCTTCGAGGGATTCTATCTGTTTTGTTCTGAATATCTTCATCAGAATCAGGTCAGTATAGCTACTGATGCGCATGCTTCGCCAGGCCTCATCATAGTCATGATTCTTTCTCAGCATCAGCTGCAGCGATTCCTCCGCATGACGATCATAGCACGCCAATGCCTGTTCGGCAGTCATCTCATCTGCCTTGTCGGCAAAGCCCAGTTCCAACTGGATAAGACCTACGATAGCATAGTTCACAATACCAATAAACTCCGGACGGATGCCTTCGTCAACCATCGTGACACCCTTAACCTCGATGCTGCGAATGCGGTTTGCCTTTATGAAAATCTGGTCGGTCACACTACTGGGACGCATAATGCGCCACGCAGCTCCGTAGTCATGCAGTTTCTTTGCAAAGAGTGTGCGGCACTCCGTCATTATCTGTTGGAATTGTTCTTGCGTTGTCATCTGTTTGTACACTATCTGTTTTTCTGATGAATACAATTAACGCACAAAATTACTACTTTTTTATGGAAATCCCAAAAAAAAGCAAAAAAAAGTAGCCCCCTTAACCCCCGATGGGGAATAAGAGCAATGTTGAAATAACAAACTTGTTATATAAACTAAGGACCTTCATGGTCCTACTAATGCCTATTCAAAAAGCAATAGGCACGGATTATACTGTTTCTGCGAAGGTTTTCTCAAGAAAAAACAAGTCCTTCTGCACTTTGTATAATCCATGCCTATGGCATATCTATCTGATTCAGCACACCAATGCGATGTTAGCATTTACGTGTTTACAGAAAGCCGAATCTGCTTTCACGTCCTGCCCTTAAGAGCATTTCAGTACCTGTCCGGGGCGCAAGATTGCCTTGTCACTAATACGGTTCAGCTTGCACAACTTATCCACGGTAGTGTGGTATTTGCGAGCAATACTGTAAAGCGAGTCGCCCTTCTTTACTGAATATACCTTACCACCAGAGCTCTGAGCCTTTTTGTCCTTCTTGTCATTCTTAACTGACTTGGAAGAACGTTCCAGGGAAGCGTCTCTTATCACAGGAGCGGCACTCTTCACTTCAATTTCCTCGTTGTCCGAATCATCGCTTTCATAATTCATAGCCAACACGGGTGCAGGGTTTGCATGATGAGGATTGCCTATCAAACTGCCATTTCCATTCGAACGATATACATAGAAATCTGCCTTGGCATCCTGAGCCTCAAAATTGAAAAGAACCTCGGGGTCAATGTACTGTCCCAGGAAACGAGTCTCAAAATGCAGGTGCGAACCTGTTGAACGACCGGTATTGCCACCCAAACCGATAGGTTCACCAGCACGTACGCTCTGGTTTTCCTTCACCAGATGCTTCGACATGTGTCCGTAAACGGTCTCCAGTCCATTCTCGTGACGGATGATGACATAGTTACCATAACCCTTTGCCTCATAAGCCACAATACGGATCTTTCCGCTGTAGGCAGAACGGATGGTATCACCTACATACACCTTGATGTCGGTACCATAATGGAAACGTCTGAACTGCTTGCGATAGCCATAGTGCGAAGTCACCAGACGACTGTCGGTGGGCATGCAGAAATTACGCAAGTCAATCTTGTATTCCGAGGGCAGCTCCACGCCATAGTTGCGACCATGGTCGTTGTTCCATGCTGGATAAATGTCGCTACTTGGGTTTTCAATGGAGAAATTAGCACCGGAGTTAACACTTGCAGGCATCTTCTGCTCAGGCAGCATCCTGCGTAGGCTGATGGAGTCAATAGCCTTTATCGTCTTGTCGATAGGGGCTTGACGGGCCAACAAGTCTTGCGCATGGGCCGACACACCTGTCATCGAAATGGCCAAAGCCGCAATTACTGTTCTAATCTTTACTTTCATACGCTAACACATAGTGGACGCACACTTGCGCCACTTTAATCATAAAAGGTTAAAAATAGCTTTAATCTCTGTTATACTCGTCAGGAGCATACAGACGATCAAGATTACAAGAGCCAAAGTCAAATATTTCGTCAGCCTTGAAGAAACGGTTCAATTCTTCAACTGCGGTATGAGGGCCATCACTGGCATGAACCACATTCTGCTGGTTGCTCAGGCAATAGTCGCCACGGATGGTACCAGGGTTTGCATTACGGCCATTGGTGGTGCCCGCCATCATTCGTACCACGCGAATTGCATCTACGCCCTCAAGCGCCAAAGCCACAACAGGAGTGGCAGTCATAGAGTCCTTCAAAGACTGGAAAAAAGGTTTTTCTATCAAATGCGAATAATGCTCATCCAGGATCTCGTCTGTGAGTTGCATCATTTTCATGCCTACAATTCGAAGACCGCGCTTCTCAAATCGACTGATAATCTCGCCCATCAACTGACGCTGGATAATGCCTGGTTTGAGCAGTACAAGAGTTCTTTCCATAGAATTCAAAATAGTTTTACTGATTGATATTACAATTGCTGTCCGAGCGCCATATTTGCGCCCTAATCACGCCATTCATGCGTTGAAATCTGGCACAAAGGTACAATATATTTCTGATTTTCACACAACAATTATGCAACTTTTTGACTTTTTAGGTAGCTTTTGCTATCACGGAATTACGAATTTACAAATTGATATTCCGCAATTTACAAACGTAAACGGGCAAAAAGAGGAATATTTTGAAGGAAGAAATTGTAAGAGAATGGAAAGAAGGTGCATTGATAACGAGATATCAGCAGCAAAAGTAATTCAAGTTAGGTTCATTACACTTGTAGATGGTCAAACGGAGTTTTATTTCGGTTCAGTTGCAGCAATATACACCGTGTTTACTCGCGATGATTTAGGCATCAAGGAAAGCACGTTGCGCAACTCCAAATTTCCTAAGAGAACGAACCGATGCGTCATTTCTAAGTTTACCAGCTGTGGCACCTCACTCCCCATCATGGGTGAAGGTGGCCGATGGCTGGATAGAATGTTGTTACTGGGAGGCTCCTATGTGCACATTACTTTCACTCAGTCGGCTTACGTCTGGCTTACGTAAAAACACGTAAGCCAGACGTAAGCCAATCGAGTGAAACTTGGGGGCTGAGAATAGGCACATAATAAAAAAAATGAGCAAAGTCAGATGGTGCTTTGCTCACTATGAGTATCAGGAGATGGACGACCAGTCTTGCTGGTCTTTCCCTAATTGCGAAAGGCGTTGCCAGAGAAGGGCATATTCCGGTTTGCTCTGGTCGGGATCAGCATCGATGATTTCACGGGCCATGTTTCGCGCTTGCTGAACCACCTGTCCGTCACGAGCCAGATTGGCTACACGAAGTTCGAAGGCCGTGCCACTTTGCTGCGTACCCTCCAAATCACCCGGACCACGGAACTTCAAGTCAGCCTCAGCTATCTCAAAGCCGTCATTGGTCTCGGTCATAATCTGAATGCGTTTCTTTGTCTCTGCACTCAACTCATATTTTGTTACAAGGATGCAATATGACTGGTCGGCTCCACGCCCCACCCTGCCACGCAACTGATGAAGCTGAGCCAGACCAAAACGCTCGGCATTCTCTATCACCATCACACTGGCATTAGGCACATTCACACCCACCTCTATCACGGTGGTGGCCACCAGTATCTGCGTTTCGCCATTAGCAAAGCGCTGCATCTCGGCATCTTTATCAGCAGGCTTCATCTTGCCATGCACCTTGCTTATCTTATAGTCAGGGAAAACCTGACAGACAATCTCATATCCTTCCTCAAGGTTCTTCATATCCAGCTTCTCGCTTTCCTGGATAAGCGGGTACACGATGTATGCCTGCCTGCCAAGCGAGATCTGCTGACGGATGCTCTCATAGAGTGAGACGTGACGGTTGTCATAGTAATGCACCGTGGTGATGGGCTTGCGACCAGGAGGAAGCTCGTTGATGACAGATACATCAAGATCGCCATAGAGCGTCATGGCCAACGTGCGGGGTATGGGGGTAGCCGTCATCACAAGCACATGGGGTGGAACCGTATTCTTACGCCAGAGGCGGGCACGTTGCGCCACACCAAAACGATGCTGCTCGTCGATGACAACAAGACCAAGATTTCTAAACTCCACATTATCCTCAATCACAGCATGTGTGCCCACCAGGATGTTCACCTCGCCGGCAGCAAGGTCTTCAAGCAAAGCCTTTCTGCGCTTGCCTTTCACGATGCCAGTGAGCAGCTCCACGCGCAAAGGCATGTCGCCCAGAAACTGGCGGAAGGTCTCAAGATGCTGTTCGGCCAGAATCTCGGTAGGCGCCATGATGCAAGCCTGCAAACCGTTATCGACGGCCAGAAGCATCACGAGCAATGCCACAAGCGTCTTTCCACTACCCACGTCACCCTGCAGCAGACGGTTCATCTGGCGACCGCTCTGCATATCAGCGTGCATCTCCTTGATGACACGCTGCTGGGCACCCGTCAGAGTGAAAGGCAGATGGTGATGATAAAAGTCGAGGAACATGCTGCCCACACGCGGACAAGGAATGCCATGCACCTCCTTCTGCCTGTCGGAAGAGAATTTAAGTATATTGAGCTGGATATAAAAGAGTTCTTCCAGCTTCAGCCGATAGGTAGCGCGGTTCAGGGCATCAGCATTCTGGGGATAGTGCATGGCACGTATGGCACTATCGCGACTCATCAGCATGTAGCGCTCCACAAGCCATTGAGGCAGCGTCTCAGGAATGGTCTCAGGGCATTGCTTGAACAACGAGTTGGTGAGTTTCTCTATGGTGCGCGAGTTTAGCCCTCGCTTAGCAGCCTTGACGGGTACGCTATAATAGGGTTGCATACCCATAGTGCTCAGCTTGAGCGAGTTGGCATCGTCAATCTCGGGATGAGTAATATTGAACCTGCCTGAACCAGAAAAATAGGTAGGCTTGCCAAAAACAATGTACTCCTTCTCCTCCTTATAGGTATCGCGCACCCACTTGGCTCCGTTAAACCACACCAGGTCAACCAAGCCATGTCCGTCGGTAAAGTGAGCCACAAGCCGTTGCTTGCGACCCACGCCCTCAATTTCATAGCTCAGAATCTTACCCTTGAGCTGCACGAAAGGCATGTCGCCCGACAGCTCATGGATATAGTAGATGCGGGTACGGTCAATGTGTTTGAAAGGAAAATAATCGAACAGGTCTCCAAAAGTATGGATACCCATCTCCTCTCCCAGAAGCTTTGCCCTGGCAGGCCCTACCCCAGGCAGATACTTTATGTCAGTCGAAAGATTCAAACTGCAAGGAGGCTGTTAGTTTCAGGCTTTCAGCTCGCTGTAGATCATTCCATCGCGAAGTGCCTGCACCTTTTCCTTTCCAACGAGTTTCTCGGCAATGGTATAGCCAAACTCGAATGCCGCAGCAGGACCCTTACCGGTAATGAACTGTCCGTCAACCTCAACCAACGCACCAGTGGGCTGGGCTTCAAGGAGTTCACTCTCTACGCCAGGATAGCAGGTGCACTTCACGCCCTTGAGCAACCCCATGTGGCCATACACCTGAGGAGCGGCACAAATGGCAGCCAAGGGCTTGCCTGCATCATAAAGCTGCTGAATGCCAGCACGCAAGTCCTCACAAGCATCCAGATTAGTAGAACCGGGCAGTCCACCGGGCAGGATTATCATCTCGGCATCGTCAAAGTCGATGGCGGGCAGTATTCTGTCAGCCAGCACAATGATGCCATGAGCGCCTGCCACCACCTGATTGTCGGTAATGGATACGGTTTCAACTTCCACGCCAGCACGACGCAGGATATCCAATGGAGCAAAGGCCTCGACTTCTTCAAAGCCTTCAGCAAGAAACATGTAAATCATAGTAAGTAAGTGATCAAAATTATTTTTATAATGACTAAGCAAGTGACTCGGGTATTATCTTGTACTACCTTTGGCGCATCTTTTGCTCTCATTTTCTACTTTCGTCCCGTAGGCGAAAGTCATGTAGCCCGCTACACTCCTTTAAATGAAATCCAAATCTGCATCCAAATTTAGCACAATCTAATATAAACCTAATTATGACACTTACTTAACAATGTGATTTGATAATGAGCAAAATAGCTACTTCAGACAAGCATTGTAGCGTTTTATCGTCTCCTCCAGGCCCAGGTACAATGCATCGCATATCAAGGCATGTCCAATGCTCACCTCATCAATGTAAGGCATACGCTCATGCATGTAAGCCAGGTTCTCCAAACTGAGGTCATGACCACAGTTCAGGCCAAGGCCAAGGCTCTTTGCCTTCTCGCCAGCAGCCACAAACGGAGCAATGGCCTGTTCTCGTCCGTTGGGATAGTTTGTAGCATAAGGCTCGGTGTAAAGTTCCACACGGTCGGCACCGGCCTTGGCAGCCCACTCCACCATCTCAGGGTCAGCATCCACGAAAATACTTACACGGATGCCTTTCTCATGGAATTTCTTTGTAACCTCGGTCAGGAAGTCAATGTGCTTCTTCGTGTCCCAGCCGCTGTTGCTTGTAATCTGCTCATGTGCATCGGGCACCAGGGTAACCTGGGCAGGCACCACCTGCAGCACCAGTTCCACGAACTCCGGTTCAGGGTTGCCCTCAATGTTAAACTCCGTGGTGAGCACAGGCTTCAGGTCGCGTACATCCTGACGACGGATGTGGCGCTCATCTGGACGAGGATGCACGGTGATGCCCTGCGCACCAAAGCGCTCGCAATCCAGAGCCACCTTTACCACATCAGGATTATTGGCGCCTCTCGCATTGCGAATTGTCGCCACCTTATTGATATTAACGCTTAATTTGGTCATTTCTTGAAAATTTTCCTTTCTATGGCGCAAAGTTAATAAAAAAACACTAATTTTGCATAAAATAATTTGTAATAAATGACGAGAAAACTTCGTTTTGCCCTTTTCGGCAATATTTACCAAGCAAAAAAATCATTGGCAGTACAGAAGCTGCTTTGCCAACTTGAGGAGCACAAGGCAGACATCTATATTGACGCGCCATTCTATGAGTACCTCACGCAATCCCTGCAACTTGAGGTTCGTCCCACAGGCCTCATCACCGACGGAAACTTCGAAGCTGACGTTGTGGTCAGCCTGGGAGGCGATGGCACATTCCTTGAGGCCGCATCACGCGTCAGAGACAAGCGCATACCCATCCTTGGCATCAATATGGGCAGACTGGGATTCCTTGCCGACATCACGGCCGACGAAATAGATGCTGCCATCGAGGGCATCTACGCCGACATCTACACCGTGGAGGAACGTAGTGTCTTGCAAGTGGAATATTCGGGCGGCGAACCTGCTGGCTATCCCTTTGCACTCAATGAGGTTGCGGTTTTGAAGCGCGACAACTCCTCCATGATAAGCATTCGCATCAGCATCGATGGTGAGTACCTCACTACCTATCAGGCTGACGGACTTATCATCAACACCCCCACCGGAAGCACCGGATACGCACTCTCGGTAGGAGGTCCTATCATTGCCCCACAGAGCCAGGCACTGGGTCTTGTGCCTGTGGCTCCGCACAGTCTCAACGTACGCCCCATCACGCTTTGCGATAACGTGGACATAGAACTCAGCGTGGAGAGCCGCAGTCACCAGTTCCTTGTGGCCATCGACGGTCGTAGTGAGACTTGCAACGAGAATGTGCGCCTGCACATACGCCGTGCCCCCTACCCCATCTGCGTACTAAAGCGTCCTGGCAGTTCATTCTTCCGCACGCTGCGCAACAAACTGATGTGGGGAAGCGATGTGAGGGAATAGGAAGACCTACCTCCTGCCCCTCCCTCACGCGCCAGGGCGCTATGGAGGGGAGTTAATACATTTGGATTCTAAAAATTAGACCACAAGATATTCTAAATCTATCCTAAAAAACAAAAACAAGAAATCCCCCCAGATACGACATGAGCAGCCAACAAGATGCAAAACATACCGACCCCCGTGCAGGAAAAAAGAAGCAGGGGGGAGCGAAAGGTCCCAGCACCCGCACCATCCTTCGGTGGTACTGGCGCACGTCCAAGCCTTTCCGCCTTCAAGCATGTCTGAATGTAGTGGTGGGCATCATCGACGTATGCCTCACCTTTGCATTCATTGCCATCACCAAGATGGCGGTTGACATAGCCACTGGGCGTAGCGACAGTTCCCTGAACCTTGCCACAGCCCTCCTTATTGGCGTCATTGCGTCACAGATTGCCATAGGCTTCTCCAAGAAGTGGATTGCCGCCCTTCTGGGTGTCAAGGCGCAGAACAAGATGCAACACAAGATCTTCTCCCTGCTCCTTCAGAGCCAGTGGACGGGTTTAGAGAAACGGCATAGCGGCGATGTGCTCAATCGTCTAGAACGTGATGTACGCGAAGTCACGTCCGTGATTACCGACACCGTACCTGCCGCCATAACCGTGTGCATGAAACTCATTGGTGCCTTCTTCTATCTATACTATATGGATGCCATGCTGGCATGCATCCTGCTGTTCGTAGCACCTGTATTTGTCATACTGAGCCGACTCTACGTCCGAAAGATGCGCACCATCACACGCGAGATACGAGAAACCGACAGTACGATACAGAGCATACTCACAGAGAGCGTGCAGCACCGCATGGTGCTCAAGACACTGGAACGCACAGGCACCATGGCCGACCGTCTGGCAGAAGCCCAGGCGCTGCTGCGTCGACAGATTCGTCATCGCACACTCTTCTCTTCCTTCTCTGGCACCTTGCTCAGCACAGGTTTTGCCGTAGGATACCTCATCACCTTCCTTTGGGGAGTCAGCAGTCTGAAGGCCGGCGACATCACCTATGGCATGATGCTGGCTTTCATCCAACTGGTCGGACAGATACAAGGCCCATTCCGCGACATGACGCGATTTATCCCCGTCATCATCAGTTCGTTTACTGCTGCCGAGCGCCTCATCGAACTGGAAGACACTCCGCTGGAACAAAGCGGAGCCCCCATACGCTTCTCACAAGGTGCAGGCATACGAATCAACGATGTCACCTATGCCTACGACGAAAAGAAACGCAACATCCTCTCCCACCTCAGCTACGATTTCCCACCAGGCTCAACCACAGCCATCCTGGGAGAAACGGGTGCAGGCAAGACCACACTCATACGCCTCATCCTGGCTCTGCTCAAACCACAGCAAGGCAGCATAGAATTGTACGAGCCAGCCACAGGTCGTACAGAACAGACTTCTCCCCTCACCCGCTGCAACATGGTGTATGTGCCACAAGGCAACACACTGTTTAGCGGTACCATTCGCGAGAATCTGCTCTTGGGTAACCCCGATGCTACGGAGACCGATATGCGTTGGGCATTGCAATGTGCATGTGCCAACTTCGTGCTGGAGCGTAGTGAAGGGCTCGACTCTCCCTGCGGAGAACTGGGAGCAGGAATGAGTGAGGGACAGGCACAGCGCATTTCCATTGCCCGTGCTCTTTTGCGCAAAGGCAGCATCCTTCTGCTCGACGAGGCCACCAGCGCCCTCGACCAAGACACTGAAAAGCAGCTTATCAGCAACCTCACCTCCATGCTCGACAGCACACAGACGGTAATCTTCATCACACATCGTCCTGCCATCGTAGAGCATTGCACGCAAGTGCTTAGGTTGAAACGAGAGGAGCAAGTTTAACAAACGACAAAGCGTTGGCTTGTACCCCCTCAAAAAACATAGATATTCCCACACTAACAACACATATAAGTTATGAAACGTACATTGAGAAACATAAAGTCTGCATTCTTAGCCGTGGCATTGTTTGCCGCGTCTGGCACCATGTTGGCACAGTCAAAGCACATGACTTTCATGGGCATCCCGATGAACAAGAAGGCATCAGAATTCTGCAAGCTGCTTACCCAGAAGGAGTTCAAGGAGACAGGCACCCATACAAGTGCACCTAACCTGCACATGCGTGGAAAGGTGTGGGACATCGGCGTGCTGGCCGACATCATTGGCAATGCCAAGAACAAGAAGGTGAACTCTGTCACCCTGATGACCACCGCCTCAATCTATGCAGAGGGAAAGAAAGACAAAGCTGCACTCAACGACATAGCACCGCGCGTCATGAGCTACATCCTGCAAAGCGTACTGGACGAGTATCATTGTGTTGACGTGTCAGGAAATCCCTTCGACAAGTCCAAAGGTGAGTCGTGGAGCGACGAGCAAACGGGTGACTGGCACATGCCTACCGTCTATGTCTCTAATGGAAAGAGCAAGCGTCCCATAGGCATCATCGACCTTTATATGCGCGAAACCGCCGACGACATCTGCATCTACGCCGACCTTGTTGACATCAAAAACTCTGGCATTGAGGAGCTGCACAGAATAGAAGAGGAGTAAGCCTCTTACTCTTCGTGACCAATGCATGCAAGGCGTTGTTCTCTACGACACTCCATGGACCGATAGCATCGTAGACGAAGTCGAGCACCACATTCTTGTCCTTGTCGATGATGCCCTTCTGGATTTTTTTAAAAAAAATATTGTTTTTTATTGCTTGGCGTCCAAAATGAATGTATCTTTGCATTGAGAAAACATTTTTCCATATGTCAAAGATAGTTCATCTTATTAAGATTTTCATTATGCGCCTGTCGTATGTCGCTGTGCTGCTGTCGGGTGTGGGCGTGCTGTTGTCGTCCTGTTCCGATGGCAAGAAGCGCTATCTGATAGGTGTGTCGCAGTGCTCGGAGGATTCCTGGCGCAGCAAGTTGAACTCGGAGTTGGAGCAGTCGACCTACTTCAATGAGGGTGTGAGCGTGGTGATGCGCTCGGCCGACGATAACATTGAACAGCAGAGAAGGCAGATACAGGAACTGGTGGATATGAACATCGACCTGCTGATTGTCTCTCCCCAGCAGACGGGAAACCTGTCGGATGCGATATCTATTGCTGCTAAGAAGGACATTCCGGTTATCCTGTTTGACCGCAAGAGTGGGGCAGACAACTACACCGCCTTCATGGGTGCCGACAACTATATGATAGGCCAGATGATGGCCGACTATGCAGCAAGCCAGATGGCTGGGCATGGCAACATCGTGGAGATTGCCGGTGAGCACAAATCGTCGCCCGCCATGGAGCGACACAAGGGTTTCAATGATGCCATACGGAAGTACCCCGACATACACATTGTGGGCTATGCCGAGGGTGACTGGAAGCAGCCCTCTGGCGAGGTAGCCATGCAGCAGATCCTGGATCAGCTCTATCCCGTGCGTGATGGGGTGGTGCAGGAAGGGCCGCAGATAGACTGCATCTTCGGCGGCAATGACCGCATGGCGGTGGGAGCTCGCAAGGCACTGGAGAAATTTGTGCAGGTGCATCCCGAAGCAACCAGTCTCCATCCTTCCAAGATGCTCTATCTTGGCGTGGATGCGCTGCCCACTCCGGGTGGCGGCATAGAGAAGGTGCGCGATGGCGAGCTCACCGTCTCGGCCATCTATCCCACACATGGAGACGAGCTGATGGAACTGGCTTTGAACATCCTGGAAGGGAACAGCTATGAGAAGGAGACGATGATGGAGACCAACATGGTGACACAGGCCAATGCACGCGTGCTGCTGATGCAATACAAGGAGGTGGAGAACCAGATACATTATATAAAACGTATGCACGCGCGTGTAGATACCATCTTGGGACAGCTCGACACACAGCGTATCGTCTTGTTCGGCATCATCGGTATGACCTTCATCCTGAGCCTCTTCACCATCCTCACCGTCAGGGCATACCGCGTGAAGCGCAACCTGAACCGCGAACTGAGAAAGAAAAACGATGAACTGAACGAGGAGAAGGCGAAGGTGGAGCACCAGCGCGACGAGCTAGAGGAGCAGCGCGACCAGTTGCTTGACCTCACGGAGACACTGAAGAACAGGAACGGCAGTAGCACAGAAGGCGAGGGTGCCGCCGAGGCAAGTGTCAAGGAGTCGAAGGACAAACCCGAGGTGATGGAGGAGAACAGTTTCGTGAGCCGGTTCCTGCAGTATGTTGGCGACCACCTGTCAGAACCCGACCTCTCGGTGGAGGACATTGGCGAGGGACTGTGCCTTTCGCGCGTACAGTTGTATCGCAAGATTAAATCGATGACGGGGAAGACGCCCGTCGAGATCATCCGCGAGGAACGGTTGAAACGCTCGAAGGTGTTGCTGGAGGATGCGTCGCTGAGCATCTCCGAAGTTGCTTATAAGGTGGGATTCTCGGCGCCTTCGTACTTCACCAAGTGCTACAAAGACTATTACGGGAAGGCACCGTCGGGGAAAAGTGGGCGTTGCTAAAAATGTTGCAAATACCCGCAAAAATGTTGCATTGACAGATTTTTTTAAGTCGATGCAACATTTTTTTATTACATATTGTCGTCGTCTCTCTATCTTTGCAGACGAAAATCGTGGTTTGTTAATTAAAAATTGTGTTTTTGTTTGATTTAAGTTTTTTATGATGATGGTGACAGCCGAAGTGATTTCGCCTCTCCCATCGCATTTGAAATTGTTAGTTAGTTCTTCTTACAGAATTCAATGGGAATTAGTTTTTACGGGTAAAAAGGATTGTTTTAAAAAAGAGTGAATGGTATGTATAGATAAACCCTAAAAATAAATTCTACATGAACAGAAACATGACAAAGGCTCTGGCTGCCCTGCTGCTGTCTGCCAGCCTTAGCCTGACCGTGAATGCACAGATGAAGATTGAGCAGCTGGCTGGCGACAACCACCTCGTTCGTATTGCTCCTGCCACACAGGAGAAGTACCTGCTGCTGCCCATTGAGGAGGCTGCACCAGAGTCGCAGCTCCGCATCGTCGTAGACAACGTACAGCAACGCCAGCTGAATGTGCACCTGGCACTTTCCAAGATTGACTATTACGTGCCTCTTTTGCTGGATGAGTTTCGTGGCAAGCACCTCGACATTTTCACCCACATCAACATTGACCGCAGCAATCGCGGTGGCGTGGGTACGGAGATTTGTCTGCATG
>JAKSLO010000073.1 GCA_024401185.1 Bacteroidaceae bacterium
AGATGGGACATTGATGGGTGCAGCGCAGATGAGCACAGGGAGCCACAAAGGTTCCCTGCACTGTAAACGAAAAATTCCACAGGTGTAATCGTAAATTTCTACAGGTGTAATTTTAAAAAAATACAGTAATGGCACTTCATTAGCGACAAAAGACTCGCGCCACCCATTTCACTGGCGAGGAGCAGACCATCACCATTGAGACCGTGCAGCGAGGCGACACCGTCAGCGCACAGGAACTGGTCAACCAGATCCACCTCAACACTCTCCTTCCCTGGTCGTGTAAGATATTTACTGGTTAATAGATCGTTCCCAAAAGAATTCAAATTTTGCCTGTCGAATTACCAGTTGTAGCTAAAGCCCAAGCTGAGCCACTCCTTAAACATCCAGTAGCCACGTTCGGGGTCATCCTTGGCTTTGCCGTACTTGCGGTCATCAATGTACTTGGGATAGACAAACAGCTTACAGTTCAAGTATTTGTTGACATTAAACGTGAAGGTGTTCTCCCATTCCATATTAGTATAATGGAAGTTGGTAAACCAATACAGGCGTCCCTGCCACTCAATGTTGTCCACAATCTTCCACTTGTAGTTAACCACCACGTTCGGACCCCACGTCCATTTGGTGGCCTGACGCTCATTATCATTATATCGGGCGCGCAAGGCCTTACGATCCACATAACGCGCATTCACCTCCACGGGTGCCACATAGAGAGAGCCGGTGAACTTCTTCTTGTTCCACTTAAAGTCCATACCGACTGACAACTGCAGATAGAGGGGAGAGATAAAGTCTGTAGTGACATCGTAAGAGTTGGTGTTGTAGTTAGGATAAAGCTGCGTATTTGCCTGAAAGCGAACTGTATAAAACCAGTTCTTGAAAGCCTTGTAACCCACCTTGGAGGTAAGGCGAAGCAGGTTGTTAGTCACCTTGAACGAGTGACAGGTATCACCCTTCGTGGTTTGGAATCCCAACTGAGCTTCCAGCTTGTTCTCCCATTGCAGTTTCTGCTTATTGTCGTAATTCGCCTCAAGTGTCAGCATCGACAGGGCAGAATAGTTATTGTCGCCACCCTGATACCAGTTGTCAGTAAAATACGACTGCGTGAACTGCAAATCAGCCTTGCCCTTCAGCGTCCAGAAGTTAGGCCGGCGGGTGATGGCAACAACCGACTCAGTCACCTCGTGGTCGATGTCCACCAACTCAATCTGGTCGAGTAAGTGGCTGTCGGTAGTGATGGGCGACTTCACATCGGTCACCATCACACCCTCTTCCATCAGCTTTGCCTGTGTCTGCTTGAACAGTCCCGGATAGCGGGCATACATATTGGCAAGGCGCTCGTTGATGTGAGACAGCGTGACAAGCTGCCTATCTTCGCTGGAGAGCAGCATACCCTGCTGCTTATCCTCATTACCGCCCCACACTATTCCCATCGACTGCCTGAGCGGACTATCGTAAATCGTAGCCGTAGAGAAAAGGGGAAAGAAATAGGGGTTTATCGTTACCATGTCCAGGTTACCATACGACTTAGGGGCAACGCTGCGATATTTATCCACCAACTTTTGCAGCGAGTCAGCATACTGGCTTGCAAGTATGGAAAGCGAATCGACAGGATGATTTGAAATACGACTTGTATGGTGCTGTGCTGATGCAGAAAATGCAGAAATCAGCATCAATAAAACAAAAAACTTTTTCACAATATACGTTAATTTGAGGCAAAGGTACAAATAAATACATAAACAGACCCTGCTTTCCATCTTTTTTTCGTATCTTTGCGCGATATTATGGGCTATTTCGCACGAAACAGTCAAATATCACCCTCTGTAAATGACAATATCCGTTGTGCCCGAGGGTTAATAAAAGCAATAATAAACAGAGAAAAATCAAATAATTATGGATAAAAATACAATTACAGGATTTGTGCTTATCGGCGCTGTTCTCGTAGGTTTCTCCTACTTCAGTCGCCCCAGCAAAGAAGAGATGGAAGCGGCAGCACGACAGGACTCATTGGCCCGGGTAGAGGCTGCCACGCAGCACAAGCTCGACTCCATCAACCGTGAGAAGCAGGCACTTCTCAACGACTCGCTCAAAATTGCCGCTGTGACCGACAGCACCAAGGCATTCTTCATCAACCGCACCGGTGAAGAGAAGAATGTGGTACTGAAAAACAAGAACGTGGAGATTACGCTCAACACCCTGGGCGGCACGGTGAACGGCGTGAAGATGCTGAACTACAAGGCTCAGGACAAGAAGAGCCCTGTGCAGTTGCTCACCCCCAACACCAACAGCATGGTTTTTGCCATCGAGGGCAAGAAAGAGCACATCATCAGCAGCGACTATTACTTCGAGCCCGTCAACCAGACGGACAGCACCGTTACCATGCGACTCACAGCCGGCAATGGCGGTACACTCGACTTTGACTACAACCTGCGTGGTGACAGCTACATGACCGACCTCACCATTAAGGCAAACAATCTTGACCAATACTTTTCGCTCAATGAGCGCAAGATGAACATCATCTGGACGGACACCTGCCGCCAGCAGGAGAAGGGCCACACCTTCGAGAGTCGCTACTCTACCCTTACGTACAAGGAGAAGGGCGACGACACCGACAACCTCTCGGCTCTGGGCAACGTATCTGAGGATATTGAGGAAACCCTCGACTGGGTAGCCTTCAAGAACCAGTTCTTCAGCTGCGTACTGATTGGTCATCAAGACTTTACCAGAGCTCGCCTTAGCAGCCAATCATTCGAGAAGGGCGAGAATCTCAAATACTACTGTGCCGACATGCAGACCATGTTCGACCCCACCGGTAAGGTGCCCACACAGATGCAGTTGTATATGGGTCCCAACGACTTCCACCTCTTGCAGAAGCATAACGCCTTGAGTACAAGCGGGAAGGACCTTGAACTTGAAGACCTCGTTTATCTGGGATGGCCTTTGTTCAAGTGGATCAACCGATTCCTCATCCTTAACCTCTTCGACTGGCTTACCGGTTGGGGATTGCCCATGGGACTTGTGTTGCTCTTCCTCACCATCGTCATCAAGGTGCTGGTTTATCCTACCAACCGCAAGAGCTACCTCAGCAGCGCTCGTATGCGTGTGCTGAAACCCAAAATCGATGCTTTGAGTCAGAAGTACCCCAACAAGGAGGACGCTATGAAGAAACAGCAGGAAATGATGACCATCTACAAGCAATACGGCGTGTCTCCCATGGGTGGCTGTCTGCCTATGCTGATACAGATGCCCATCTGGATCGCCCTCTTCAACTTTGTGCCCAATGCCATCCAGTTGCGTGGCGAGAGTTTCCTCTGGGCAGAAGACCTTTCGGCATACGATGATGTCATCAACTGGGGTACCAGCATTCCCTTGCTCGGCGACCACTTGTCTATCTTCTGCGTATTGTTCTGTGTAACCAACATTCTGAATACCATCATCAGCATGCGTCAGCAAAAGAACCAGATGAGTTCGGAGCAGGCAGGTCAGATGAAGTTCATGCGCTACATGATGTACTTCATGCCAGTAATGTTCTTCTTCATGTTCAACGACTACTCAAGCGGTCTTTGCTACTACTACTTCCTCTCTGGTCTTACCAGCATCCTCATTATGTGGTACTTGCGTAAGTCAACCGACGACAAGAAGTTGCTGGAGCAGCTGGAGGCATATCGTGAAGCGCACAAGAACGAAACCACAAAGCTGTCAGGCTATGCTGCACGTTTTGAGGCTATTCAGAAACAGCGTGAGATGATGCGCCAAACGAAGAACAAGAAATAACATAATCCAAGTATTCTGGTTTCGGAGTCCCGGCCACGGGACTTCGAGAACCGAATGCCAGGATATCATAATTCCATAGTACCCAAGTAAGAGACGCAGGGTGCGCTAATACCATCAAAAGGACAAACCTCATGAATTACATCACAACCATGACACTTGCCGCAGCCATTTCTGTGGGTAGCACCCACACGGCCGTTGCAGCCGAACCCATCGGGAAGCATGAGATAAAGCTCGCGAGCGACCGTCTTACCCCCGAAGCACTTTGGGCCATGGGGCGCGTAGGCGCTCATCAGGCCAGTCCCAATGGCAAGCAGATTGTTTATACCGTCAGTTACTATAGTGTGGAGCTAAACAAAAGCCGCACAGTCATCTACCTCTGCGATGCAGACGGCCAGAACCAACGCCTGCTCACCACAGGAGAGAAGAGCGAGAGCGAGCCTGCCTTTATCCAGGGGGGCGAACGCATAGCTTTCGTGAGTGGAGGCCAACTTTGGAGCATGGATCTACAGGGAGGCAACCGCAAGCAACTCACACAGGGTGACGATGTGGGCGGTTTCAAGTTCTCACCCGACGAAAAGCATGTCATACTTATCCGCGAAGTGCCTCAAACCACCAGCATACAACCCAAGGAGAAGGATCTACCCCTGGCCACGGGTATGGTGATTGACGACATGAACTATAAGCATTGGGATCAGTACGTCACCGTAATTCCTCATATCTTTGTAGCACCTTTTGACGGACAAAAGGTGGGCAATGCCAAGGACATCCTCGAAGGTGAGCCCTACGAATGCCCCATGTTGCCTTTTGGCGGCAGCGAACAGTTCTGCTGGAGCCCCGACAGCAAGCAGGTGGCATATACCAGTCGCAAAAAGACGGGTGTAGCCTACGCCATTTCAACCGACAGCGATATCTATCTGTATGATATAGAAAGCAGTAGCACAAGAAACCTTTGCAAGCCCGAGGGCTATGTAGAACCCCAATACGATGCCACCGAGTCGCTCGAATGGCAGGCAAAGAATAAGTCTGACGTTGACATCAACGCAGGTTATGACATCAATCCTCAGTTCTCGCCCAACGGCAAGATGATTGCCTGGCAGAGCATGGAACGTGATGGCTATGAGAGCGATCGCAACCGACTCTGCATTCTCGACCTCGAGAAAGGCACCAAGACCTATGTAACCGAGTCGTTCGACTCTGGCGTGGAAGGCTTCAGCTGGGCACCCGACAACAAGACACTCTACTTCCTGGGCGTTTGGCATGCTCGCCAGATGGTGTACTCCACCAATCTGAAAGGCGAAGTAAAACCCATCACAACAGGAGATTACGACTATGGAGCATTGCAGGTAATGCCCGATGGAAAGTCGCTACTCGTAGAGCGTCATAGCATCTCTGCCCCCTCCGACCTTTACATCATTACTCCTATTAAGAATAAGGTGGCAGTCGTTAAGCAGGTTACCCACGAAAATGACCATCTGCTTTCGCAGCTTGCCTTTGGCGAGGTCAAGGAGCGTTGGGTGAAAACCACCGACGGCAAGGAGGAACTATGCTGGGTAATCTACCCCAGCCATTTTGACCCCAACAAGAAGTACCCCACCCTACTCTTCTGCGAGGGTGGTCCACAAAGTCCCGTAAGCCAGTTCTGGAGCTACCGTTGGAATTTCCAGATTATGGCTGCGCATGATTACATCATCATCGCCCCCAACCGTCGCGGTCTGCCCGGCTTCGGTAAGGAGTGGCTCGAACAGATTTCGGGTGACTACAGCGGCCAATGTATGCAGGATTACCTCTCTGCCATCGACGACATCAAGCAGGAGCCATACGTAGATGCAGATCGTCTTGGCTGCGTCGGAGCTTCCTTCGGCGGTTATAGCGTTTACTGGCTGGCAGGCAACCACGACAAGCGTTTCAAGGCCTTCATCGCCCACGACGGTATCTTCAACACCCAGCAGCAATATGTGGAGACCGAGGAAATGTGGTTTGCCAACTGGGACCTCAAGGCAGCCCCTTGGCATCGTGGCTTCACGGCATCGGGCAAGCCCACCGCAGCCATGAAAGCCTCTGGAACTGCCTCACAACTCATAGAGGAGGCTGGCAAGCATAATGTATTTGCGGAGAGTCCTCACCTTTATGTTGACCGTTGGGACACCCCCATCCTCTGCATCCACGGTGACAAGGACTACCGCATTCTCTCAAGTCAGGGACAAAGTGCCTTCAACGCGGCTCGTCTGCGTGGCATACCTGCCCAGTTATTGCTCTATCCCGACGAAAACCATTGGGTGCTCAAGCCTCAGAATGGCGTGTTGTGGCAACGCACCTTCTTCCGTTGGTTAGACAAGTGGTTGAAAAACAAATAATTCAACTTCCGCAAGCTTCAGTTGAGGGAGTTAATGGAAGTTAACAAGAAGTTAATTGCTAAAGAATACAATAATGACACAAGCTATTCAGAAAAAATTAAGTGACAGTAAGTCCGCTCGTTGGACGGCTCTCATCATCGTCAGCGTGACCATGATGATGGGTTATTTCTTCACCGACGTAATGTCTCCCCTGGAAGACATGCTCAGTTCCGACCTTCATTGGAACGGTAGCGAGTATGGTTTCTTCTCTGGAGCCTACGGCCTCATCAACGTATTCCTGCTGATGCTTTTCTTCGGAGGTATCATCCTCGACAAGATGGGCATTCGCTTCACCGGTATGATGTCAACCCTGCTGATGTTTGGTGGAGCCGTTATCAAGTGGTATGCAGTAACCTTCGTCGATGAGAATGCTATCGTGGAAGGTTTCCACCTCAATCTGCTCATTATCGAGATCGACAACCCTCACCTTACCAACCTTATTGCGGCTCTTGGCTTTGCCGTTTATGGTGTAGGATGTGAGATTGCCGGCATCACCGTCAGCAAGGTCATCACCAAATGGTTTACCGGTCACGAGCTGGCATTGGCCATGGGCTTGCAGGTAGCAATGGCCCGCTTGGGAACTGCGGCAGCCTTGTTCTTTGCCCTGCCTATTGCCAAGTACATGGGCGGTATCTCTACCTCTGTAGGCTTAGGCGCCTTGCTGCTTTGCATCGCCGTCATTGCCTTCATCGTATATTGTGCAATGGACAAGAAGCTGGATGCAAGTTGTCAGGGGGCAGAAGAGGAAAACAAGGAGAATGCCGAAGACGAGAGTTTCCACATGTCCGACCTCAAGGCCATCTTCACCAACCCTGGCTTCTGGGTTATCTGCCTGCTCTGTCTGATGTTTTATGGCGGAGTATTCCCCTTCCTGAAGTTTGCCACCAAACTCATGATCGTCAAGTACAATGTTCCCGATGACTGGGCAGGTCTCATCCCTGGTCTTTTACCCTTCGGAACTATCATCCTCACTCCTATCTTTGGAGGCATCTACGACAAGAAGGGACATGGTGTGAAGCTGATGCTGCTGGGTTCGTTGCTCCTTACGCTCGTTCACGTGCTGTTTGCACTTCCCATTCTGAGTGTATGGTGGTTTGCTATCATCAACATGGTCATCTTAGGCATTGCCTTTTCTTTGGTACCCAGCGCCATGTGGCCCAGCGTACCCAAGATTATCCCTATGAAGTTGCTCGGCTCTGCGTTTGCCATGATTTTCTTCATTCAGAACATTGGCCTCTCACTCATTCCCATGGGCATTGGCGAGGTCAACAAGCAGAACACCGGGGCTGATGGTTTGACAGACTATACCACAACGATGACTATCTTTGCCGTATTGGGAATCATCTCCATTGTGCTTTCTCTTTTGCTTCTCCGTCTTGACCATACCAAGAACTATGGTTTGGAGAAAAGTAACATCAAAAAATAATTCACGGTGTGAGGCGCTTTATGTTGCTGTCATCCATACCGACACGGCGCCCGTCAACTATGAATTATGAACTATGAATTATGAATTAACGTAAATGCGAATAGATATTATCACAGTTCTCCCCGAGCTCGTAGAGCCTTTCGTTCAGGAAAGCATCTTGGGACGTGCCCAGAAGAAAGGGCTTGTGGAGATACATGTACACAACCTGCGCGACTACAGCACCAACCGCTGGCGTCGCGTAGATGACTATCCCTTCGGGGGCTTTGCCGGTATGGTGATGCAATGCGAGCCTATCGACCGTTGCATCTCTGCCCTCAAGGCCGAACGCGAGTACGATGAGATCATCTTCACCTCGCCCGATGGCGAACAGTTCGACCAGCCCATGGCCAACGAGCTGTCCCTGAAGAAGAACATCATCATTTTGTGCGGCCACTACAAAGGCATCGACTGGCGCATACGCGAGCACCTCATCACCAAGGAGGTCAGCATAGGCGACTATGTGCTGACGGGTGGCGAACTGGCTGCGGCGGTGATGACCGATGCCATCGTGCGCATCCTACCTGGTGCCATTGGCGATGAGCAGAGTGCCCTCTCCGACTCTTTCCAGGACAACCTGCTTGCAGCCCCCGTGTATAGCCGCCCCAAGCAATACACGGCAGTCGATGGTACCGACTGGGGCAGCGTACCCGACATCCTTCTTTCAGGGCATGAAGCCAAGATTAAGGAGTGGGAACTGCAACAGAGCCTGGAGCGTACCAAGTGCCTAAGACCCGACCTGCTTAAGTGAGTCACTCTCTTCACCAAACTTCTAACAAAAAAACTTCTAAACAAATATGGCAGACAAACCTATGAACCTCTACGTCATTGCCGGCTGCAACGGAGCCGGTAAGACAACAGCCAGCTTTACTGTGCTACCCGAGATGCTCAACTGTCGTGAGTTCGTCAATGCCGACGAAATTGCGGCTGGTCTTTCACCCTTCAATCCCGAAGGCGTAGCCATCCAAGCAGGTCGTCTGATGATTGACCGCATCATCTACCTTTTGAAGGAAGGTACGACCTTTGCTTTCGAGACCACCCTATCCACCCGTTCCTATGTCAAGCTCATCCAGCAGGCACAGCGTCGCGGCTACTTCGTCACCCTGCTTTTCTTCTCGCTTTCAAGTCCCGAACAGGCCGTGAAGCGCGTGGCAAAGCGTGTCAGCCAAGGCGGTCATAACATCCCTCTCGATGTAATCTACCGCCGCTATCGTGCAGGTCTATCCAACCTGTTCAAGCTCTATATGCCCGTGGTTGACTATTGGGCATTCTATGACAACTCCGTTTGCCCCGCCAACAAGATTGCCTGTGGTTTCAAAGGCAAGAAAGTGCAGATAGAGAACCCTGAACTTTATGAGGAGTACAATAACAAATACAATAAGGAGGATAAGTGATGAACGAACGTGAAAAAATAGACATGGCTCGTCGTATCGACAAAGGCATTCTTCTTGCCCAGACACGACTTATAGAGAAAGCCAAGCGTGATAATCTCTCGCTCGTCATTCGTCGTAATGGAATGGTGGTTGAGATACCCGCCATTGAGTTGTAAATAATCAAAAAGGTGTTCCCATGAAGAAACTGTTCACAATTGTCCTTCTCTGCCTTTCTGCCCTTACTGTGCAAGCAGAAGACGGACATTCGCTATGGCTTCGATACAAGGGTGGCAATCACGCCACCGTCTGCACCAATCAGAAGAAGCCCTCGCCTACCCTCGTCATAGCTCAGAAGGAGCTCTCAAAAAACTGGCAAGGCGATGAGAAGATAATCCTCGTGCAAGGCGAAGGCAACGGAAAAGAGTCGTTCACCCTTCAACGCACCGATGAGGGCATACAAGCCTCATCGGCTACCGACAAGGGATTGCTCTATGCTGCCTACACCTTGTTGCGCATGCAGGAAACAGGTGAAATAGACCAACTCACCACTACGTCCATTACCGAGACTCCTTCCAACGACATCCGCATCCTCAACCACTGGGACAACCCCAATGGAACCGTGGAACGTGGCTATGCGGGTTCAAGTTTGTGGAAATGGGATGAGATTACTCCCACCCTCAAGGCAGGCAAAGAGGTTAAGTGGAAGAATGCCGAATTGAAGCAGCGCATCACCGACTATGCTCGTGCCAATGCCAGTATCGGCATCAATGCCACCGTGCTCAACAACGTCAATGCCAAGCCTCTCATGCTTTCGAGCGACATGATTGGCAAGACTGCCTCTATCGCCGACATTCTCCGTCCCTACGGAATCAAGGTATATCTGGCCGTCAACTTCGGTTCGCCTCATGGCATTGGCGACCTCGACACCGCCGATCCTCTCAATCCAGAGGTTGTCAAGTGGTGGCAGAAGAAGGTGGCCGAGATCTATACCCTCATTCCCGACTTTGGTGGTTTCCTTGTCAAGGCAAACAGCGAGGGAGAGCCTGGGCCTATGGACTACAATCGCACGCACGTTGACGGAGCCAATATGTTGGCCGATGCACTCCATCCTCATGGCGGCATCGTGATGTGGCGCAGCTTCGTGTATGCCAGCGATGGTGGCGACCGTGCCAACCAAGCCTATACAGAGTTCAAGCGTTTCGATGGACAGTTCCGCAACAACGTCATCATACAGATCAAGAACGGTCCTATCGACTTCCAACCTCGTGAACCCATCTCACCCCTGTTCTTCGGATTGGAGAAGACACGCACCATGCCTGAGTTCCAGATAACGCAGGAATATACAGGACACAGCATTCACACCTGCTTCCTGGCTCCTATGTGGAAGGAGTTCTTCGGTTTCCAGTCCATGTGCTCCACGCCAAAGGCATACGGACAGAAGCTGTTGGCTGGCGTAGCCAATATTGGTGATGACATCAACTGGTGTGGCAACGATCTGGCACAGGCCAACTGGTATGCCTTTGGTCGTCTGGCATGGAATGAGGAACTTTCTTCCGAGCAAATTGCACGAGAGTTCCTGGCTCAGACATTTACCAACGACCCCAAGTTCGTAGAGCCTATCACCGAACTCCTGCTGCACAGTCGTGAGACGGTTGTCAGCTACATGATGCCCCTTGGCTTGCACCATATCTTTGCAGGTGGCCATCACTATGGTCCAGAGCCTTGGTGTGCTCCTAAGGGATGGCGTGAGGACTGGCTTCCCCGCTACTACCATCGTGCAGACAACGAGGGCATTGGCTTCGACCGCACCCATAACGGTTCAAAGAACACAGAGCAGTACCCCGAGCCTCTCCGTTCCCTTTACGACAACATCAACACATGTCCCGAGAACCTTCTTCTCTGGTTCCACCACGCCAGCTGGAACCACCTCATGAGCAATGGTCTTACCCTCTGGCACAATCTCTGCGGAAAGTATGAGGAAGGTGCCCAGCAAGCCGAAAAGTTCGTTGAGGTATGGAAACAGGTTAAGCCCTACATAGACAGCGAGCGCTACGAGAGCATGTTGTGGCGCCTACAGCGTCAGGCACGCGATGCCTGGTGGTGGCACGATGCCTGCATCCTCTATTTCCAGCAGTTCTCGCAGTTGCCCATCCCCTCTTGCATCACACCCATGCAATTCAAGTTGGACGACTTGATGAAGGTGAAACTGCCTATCGACAACTACCGCGCTCCCAAGCCTGATATGTTGCCATAATCCGTAATGCACAATGACAATTCATAATGCACAATGCACAATTCACAACATTGTGAATTGTGCATTGTGCATTATGATTGTCTATTCCATTTCAATTTTCAGGATTCACATTCACCACAATCCTATTATTACTCTTGAGCAATGTCTTGCGGGCAAACTCCTTCACGTCGTCTGAGGTGATGGAGTTTATCGTCTTGTCATAGTCGGTAATACCATCCACGCCCCTCTCATTAAACATGAAGATTGCATCGTCCCAATAGCTGTTGACCTTCAAGTTGTCCTTGTATTGTTTCAGTTCAAACTCCTTGAAGTTCAACAGTTCCGAACTGGTAATTCCATTCTTAGCGATGTCTTCCATCTCATTCAGGATAACAGAAAGAGCCTCGTCCTTGAATTCAACCTTCACGGGACAGCCAACCATTACAATGCAGCAATCCTTCATGCCAATGTCAAACCTGACAGCAGCACTCACCGCATAAATAGCCTGACGCTCTTCGCGCAGGATGCGGGTATTGCGTTCTGTTAAGGCCGAGCTTATCGCATTGGCCAACAACTCGTTCTTGGTGCTATATGGCACAAACGAATGCCAATTGACGTAAATCCATGAGATAGGGTTCTGCATGGGCTGGGTGTAGTTTTTCTCCACTTGTCCCATGGCATAGCGCAGTCGGTCAGGGTACTGTGTCTGTTCCCTCACACCAGGCAGGGGTGCAATGTACTGCTCCACATAAGCGCGCAACGAATCTTCTTCAAAACAGCCAGTAAAGTAGAAGTCATAGTTGCCCGCGTTCTGATAATACTCCTTGAACACACGTTGCATCTGTTCGTAGCTGATATTCTCCAGATCCTGGCTCTTCAGCATCGGACGGTTGACATAAAGCGTATTCTTCACACTATCGTTAAAGACATGGTTTACATCCGTTGACTTCTGCTGAAGATAGTTCTTGAGCTGCACGCGCATTCTCTCAAACTCCGCTTCGCCATATTCTATGCCGCCAAACCACACATACGTCTCCTCAAACAACGTTCTCAGGTCGCGGGGAACGGAAGTGCCAGAAAGCGTATTCACATATTTACCAGTCGAGGGCATGAGCGTCGTGCTTTTTCCCATCAGTATCTTATTTATTTCGGCCCCGGTAAATTTGCCCAACCCCACACTGCGCAGATAGTCCATTAACATGAAGTTGCTGCCATCATTGTCTTCAATCATACGTGTAAACATCAGGTCCTCGTCCTTGAATGCGTTGTGTCCACCTTTTGAGCGAGCCGACATACATACGTCACTTGTGAAGTCGGTATGCTTGTAGAACACGTTGGCCCCATTGGCCAGCACCCATTTCTTATAGCCCATGGCAGCCTCCTCCTCACGCAGCACCTTCACAGGCGTAGGCAGTTCGGGCACAAGGCACATACCTTCGGCCATGTCCACATAAGGCTGCGGCTCTGCCGAGACGCCCTCACCAGCAGCCTGTTCGAGAGCCTCCAGTCGGGGCTGCCAGTCCTCATTGTCGGGGTACATGCCAAAACAGATGAAATTGGTGCCGATGCTGGGTGCCAGTTTGCAGAAGTGACTGGAGAAGTCGCTCACATCAAGATAATCCAGATTGCCCGTTATCACATTTACCTTATACCACACAGGGCAGAGGGGATCGCCATAGATAAAATGCTCTATGCATTGATTGGTATAGAAAGCATTGGGCATTTTTTCGAAGTTCTGCCTTGACAGAGATGCCAGAAACTCGTTGACGTTGCGGGTCACCTCCGACTGCGTGAAGCCATGGGCATGCACCCTCTTCACCTCTGTCAGCAGCATCCTTACAGCATCCACATCGTGAGACAGTTCGGTGGTTCCGTACAAAGACAACGAAGAACTTGTGGGCAGTCCCTGATACTTATCATAGCTTGCGCTGGCATCCAGCAACAGGTTGCCCGATGCCGAACGCAACTCCATCAAGCGCTGGTTCAAGCACATAGCCACCACCTCACTCATGAATTGGTGCATGATGTACTCCACCGTGTTGCGCTTGTCTGAGGGGAAGCTGGCATGCTTGAAGAACAGGCTGATATTGGCAAACGAGACATCGGCATCGCGTGCGGTGACGTAGGTGGGATCCTCGTTGTCGGGCACCAGATACTCCTCACGGGGCACCTCATTCTTGGGATTGCGCAGCGAGCCAAAGAGACGTTTGATTTGCTTCTCCACGTGTGCCACGTCAATATCGCCCGACACCACAACGGCTTCAAGGTCTGGACGGTACCAAGTGTGGTAGAAGTTCTCCAGCTCCTTTCTGTCAAAGTTATTAACCACCTCCATGTTGCCTATAGGACGGCGATAGCCATACTTGGAACCGTTGACCAGAATGGGATAAAGCTCGTCACCCAGTCGGTCCCAGGCATCAGAGCGCATACGCCACTCCTCGGTCACCACGCCACGCTCCTTCTCGATTGCGCTTTGCGACAGTTCCAGATTGCCGCCAAAGTCCGACAGTATCAGCAAGCACGAGTCAACAGTAGTGGTACGTGCCACAGGCACGTTCTTGATGTCGAACACTGTCTTTTCGGGGAAAGTATGGGCATTGAGGTTTTCACCAAACTTCACGCCAATGCTCTCACAGTATTTTATGATGCCGCCATCGCCGAAGTGCTTCGAACCATCAAAGGCAATATGCTCCAGGAAGTGTGCCAGACCGTTCTGCCCATCGTCCTCCTGCACCGAACCCACCCTAATGGCCAAGTGGAAATTTGCCCTGCCAGGTTCGCAGTCGTTATGCCGGAGGTAATACTTCAGGCCATTCTCCAACTGACCCACCACATAGCATGAGTCAACTATCAGTTCTTGTGCAAGTACTCCCAGCGAGAGACCCAAAGCACATATCAAACACTTTATTCTTAATGATTTCATTTATTTTCGGTTGAATTTAATTTACTCCCCATACAAATGTAAAAGATTTTCTTCATCTTATCAATAATTCAAGTTTCGCAAGCCGAGTGGAACACATGCGAATGTTGAAATTATTACTTAATCAGTTTGCAAAGATAGTAAATTGAATTTCATATTCCAAATAAAATGCAAAAAAAGTATGACAGTCGAGCTACTTTCCCCACACTTCCCCCGAGGTTCCTCCGTAGAGCCTACACAAAAGCGTGGAGAAATACGGG
>JAKSLO010000074.1 GCA_024401185.1 Bacteroidaceae bacterium
GATCAGCAGCGATGGGAATCTGCTCGAAGGTCTCGTTGTTCATGAAGATGAGATCATCGCCCTCCTTGTAGAGGAACTGATAGGGACGACGCTCAACGCGTACATCCTCCAACTTCTCACCGATGTTGAAGCGACGCTCCAAAACGTTGCCAGAAACCACGTCCTTCAAGGTCACGTTCATGATGGTGTTACCCTTACCGGGCTTGCGATGCAAGAAGTCGATGCAGAAGTACAACTTGCCATCCATGCGGATGCAGGTACCTTTCTTGATGTCTTGTGAATTAATCATAAGATGTTTTCGTTATATTTTGAATGAATAATTATTATTGTCCTTGATTTCAGGTGTCGCAGGCGGACGCTTCTGCACATGCATACTGCGCACTTGCATTCGCCCCACGTTCACATTTTGCGGGTGCAAAGTTACAAAAAAAAGTGAAAAGTGAAAAGTGAAAAGTGAAAAAATGGACTCAAACCAAAGAAAATATGGGTTTTAAAGGCACAAATTAGAAGAAAATCGCAGTAAAGTTTGCGTGTTTGAAAAAAAGTATCTAATTTTGCACCCCGAAACCGAAGACTTTCCTACCTGGATGGCCATTTGGTGCGTGAGCATTTGCCTACTCTGCCAGCAACAGGATGCTCCAGGTATGGTGGAAGGATTCGAAAAAACGACAAATAAACAAAACAACATACAATTATGAAAAGAACATTTCAGCCCCACAACCGTCGTCGTGTAAACAAGCACGGTTTCCGTCAGAGAATGGCCACTGCCAATGGCCGTCGCGTATTGGCATCTCGTAGAGCCAAGGGTCGCAAGAAGTTGACCGTTTCAAGCGAGAACCACGGAAAGTAATCCACACGCGTGCTTGACGCACAAAGGACGAAACAAAGGAATAAGGAGCAGAGCCACAAGGTTCTGCTCTTTTTTTGTCTATAAATTTGCTCAAACCAACCGAAATGAGTATTTTTGCAGAGAAAATAGACATTATATATTTTTTATTGGGTTGTTTACCCCTCTGCAAGAAGGAGAAACAAGCCAATAAAAGCAATTTTGATTACTTAATTATGACCAAAAAGGAATTTGTGCGCAAGGTATTCAGCCCCATCGTGGGTTTGAACCTGCTGGGTATGATATTGTTGGTGGTACTGGTAGGCCTGGGCACCACCTGGTGGATGAAAAGCTACACCCGCCACGGCGAGGGCATCGACGTGCCCGATGTGAAAGGCATCCTGGTGAACGACGCCAAGATAGCCCTGACGGGCATGGAGCTCGACTGCATCGTCATCGACTCCACCTACGATGCCAAACTGGCCCCCGGCATCGTCATCAAGCAGACACCTGGCCCGGGTTCGCGCGTCAAGGCTGGTCGTGAAATCTACGTTACCATCAACGCCAAGAACGAGCCTACCCTGCCCATTCCCAACATCATCGACAACTGCTCCCTGCGCGAGGCAGAGGCCAAACTGCTCTCACTCGGCTTCAAACTGGGTGCCTGCGAATACGTGCAGGGCCAGCAGGACTGGGTGATGGGCATCAAGTGCCGTGGTGTGAAAGTAATGGCGGGCGAGCGTGTGCCCATCAACACACCCATCGTACTGATGGTGGGCAACAGCCAAATTGAGGTTGATGAGAACGAGGTGACCTATGAAGACGACTGGACCAACCCCAGCGATGCACCCGTTGCACCTGCCACAAGCAACACCTTCGACGAGGAAATCGTATTCTAAGCTAATCCCCTACACAGAAAGCAATATGGCTGAACCTACTGCAAAGGATATTCTGGACGAATTGGAAGGCGAGGAACTTGAAGAGCTTGAGGCCGATGAGATGGACTATGCCGAAGGCGAGGACGGTTGCCTGGAGCAAGGTGCCGACGGCATGCTCTATGAGCATCGTCGGGTAGTAGCCGACTCCGGACAGAACCCGCTTCGCGTGGACAAGTTCCTCATGGACCATCTTCGTGGCACCACACGCCACCGCATACAACTGGCTGCCGAGGCTGGATGCATACAGGTGAACGGGCGCTCGGTAAAGAGCAACTACAAAGTAAAGCCCAACGACGTGGTGACCCTGATGTTCTCGCACCCGCGCCGTGAAACGGAAATCATTCCCGAAGACATCCCCCTCAACATAGTGTACGAGGACGACGACCTGATGGTGGTGAACAAGCCTGCCGGAATGTGCGTGCATCCTGGCTGCGGCAACTATAGCGGCACCATGGTCAACGCCATTGCCTGGCATTTGAAGGACGACCCTAAGTTCGACCCCAACGACCCTACCGTGGGACTTGTGCACCGTATCGACAAGGACACCAGCGGCTTGCTTGTAGTGGCCAAGACGGCAGAGGCCAAGACACATCTCTGCCACCAGTTCTTCGTGCACAGCACCAAGCGACAGTACAACGCCCTCGTGTGGGGCAACTTTGCAGAAGACGAGGGGCGCATTGAGGGCAACATCGGGCGTCATCCCAAAGACCGTCTGCAGATGTGGGTTTACCCCACCGACTCCGAGATAGGCAAGCCTGCCGTAACCCACTACAAGGTGCTTGAGCGCTTCGGCCACACATCATGGGTGGAGTGCATCCTTGAGACGGGACGTACCCACCAGATACGTGCCCACATGCGTCACATCGGCCACATCCTCTTTGCCGACGAGCGCTATGGCGGCTGCGAGATCATCCGTGGCGAGCAGAGCAGTTCGTACAAGGCTTTCATTCACAACTGCCTCGAACTGTGCCCCCGCCAGGCATTGCATGCCCGGACCCTCGGTTTCGTGCACCCCCGCACAGGCGAGGAGATGTTCTTTCAATGCGATGTGCCCGATGACATGACGGCACTACTCAACAAATGGAGGAATCGCACTATCGCGCGAAGTGAAAAGTGAAAAGAGAAAAGTGAAAAGTGAATAATCAATCCGTCGAAACCCGAATAATCGAGAAAACGGTTCATCGAGAAAACGAATAATCGAGAAAACAGATCATCGAGAAAACGAATAATCGAAAACTCGAAATGTCGATCATAAAAAAGAAAAATAGAAAAAGAAATCAAGATATGAGAACCATAGCCATCATTTGCGGAGGTGATACCTCCGAGCACGATGTCAGCATGCGTAGCGCAGCTGGCATCCAGAGTTTCCTGGACAAGGATCGCTACAACGTCTATAAAATAGAGATTCATGCTGGCAAGTGGGAGGCTCTGCTCGGTTCGCAGAATGCTGAGGACGCAGCTTCATGCCCCCGTTCGACCGTTGACCGCAACGACTTCTCATTCGAGAACGAGAAGGGCGAGCGCATCCGTCCCGACTATTGCTACATTACCATCCACGGCGTTCCCGGCGAGAACGGCATCCTGCAGGGTTACTTCGACCTCATCGGCATGCCCTACTCCACCAGTTCGTTGCTCGTGGAGGCCATGACCTACAACAAGTTTGTCACCAACAACTACATGCGTGGCATGGGCATGAGCGTAGCCGACTCGCTCGTCGTTAAACAAGGTCACGACAAGGAGGTCAGCGACCAGGACATCATCGATCGCATCGGTCTGCCTTGCTTCGTAAAGCCTGCCTCTGGCGGCAGCAGCTTCGGCACCACAAAGGTCAAGACAGCCGACCAGCTGCGTCCTGCCATCGACCTTGCCCTCAAGGAGGGTGAAGACGTCATGGTGGAGGCATTCATGAAGGGCACGGAGATTACCTGCGGCTGTTACAAGACCAAGCAGGTGGAGCGCGTGCTGCCCATCAGCGAGGTAGTGATGACCACCAATGAGTTCTTCGACTACGATGCCAAGTATAATGGTGCGGTACGTGAGATCACGCCTGCCCGCCTGAGCGACGATGTGACGGCTCGCGTGCAGAAGCTCACCAGTACCATTTACGACATCCTGGGTTGCCACGGCATCATCCGCATCGACTACATCATTACCGAGGGCAATCACATCAACCTGCTCGAGATCAATACTACTCCGGGCATGACTGCCACTTCGTTCATCCCCCAGCAGGTACGTGCCGCTGGCCTTGACATCAAGGATGTGATGACCGAGATTATCGAGGACAGCTTCTAAATCGGGCCATAGGCCCTAACGAAAAACGAAAAGTGAAAAGTGAATAATCACACTATCTCTTAGATCATGTATAGTACTGATTCCTCTGTACTCTCTATCAAGAGCGAGGCATTCTCTATTCGCATCATAAGGATGGTGCAATATCTCAACTCAAATGGAGACCACACATTGGAGCCCCTTTACAAACAGGTGCTCCGCTCCGGAACCTCTATTGCAGCGAACATCGGCGAATCGCAATTTGCACAGAGTCGAGCAGATTTCATCACTAAACTTCACATAGCCCTCAAAGAGACCAATGAGACAAAAAGTGGCTTATCATGCTGGAGGAAAGCAATTGCATTACGCACGTCCAAGCTACAAGCATGAAAAAAGACTGCGGAGAACTCATTGCCATCATCACGGCTTCAATAAAAACAGCAAAGAAAAACTCTGAGCAACAATAATAGTAACCGAATAGTAAAGTGAAAGTCCGCACATCCAAGCAATCCACACATCGAGACGCCTTGCGCAATATGTTCATCCCTGCATTGCGCCAGCCGATTTTTCACTATTCACTATTCACTATTCACTAAAAATCATGGAACATGATTTTGATCAAATACGCCCCTTTAAGGAGGGCGAGATGAAGCAGGCACTCAACTCATTGCTTGCCGACCGCCAGTTTCAGCACATTCTCAAGGGCTTCTGCCCCTGGTTGCCCAAATGCGTGCGAAACGGTCTGCTGCGCCTTGCCTTCATTGGTGTAAAGACTCCCCTGAAGTTCCAGAAACGTTTTACGCGCAAGGTCGTGGACTATGTGGTGAAGCACGACACCAAGGGTGCCTTCTTCGAGCACTCTGCCATACAGAAGGGCAGTATGCGCTACACCTTCGTCAGCAACCACCGCGACATTGTGCTCGATAGTGCCATACTCTGCATCATGCTCTTCGACAACGGGTTCGAGAATTCCGTTGAGATTGGCATTGGTGACAACCTGCTTATCTACCCATGGATCAAGACGCTGGTCAAGATGAACAAGGCATTTACCGTACGTCGCGGCCTCTCCCCTCGCGAACTGTTGGAGAGTAGCAAGCTGATGAGTCGATACATGCACTATGCAGTAAACGAGAAGAAAGAGAACATCTGGATTGCCCAGCGTGAGGGACGTGCCAAGGACTCTAACGACCTGACCCAGGAGGCTGTGCTGAAGATGCTGGCCATGGGTGGCGAGGGAACGCCCGTTGAGCGCCTCAAGGACCTCAACATCGCACCTCTCACCATCTCGTACGAATACGACCCCTGCGACTACCTGAAGGCAAAGGAGTTCCAGCAGAAGCGAGACGATCCTGGCTTCAAGAAGAGCAAGCAGGACGACCTCACCAACATGAAGGTGGGCATCTTCGGCCAGAAGGGACATGTGCACTATCAGGCATCGCCTTGCATCAACGAGTGGCTCGACGAACTGAAGGACGTGCCCAAGACCGAGGTGTACGGCGAGATTGCACGCCGTATAGACAAGGCCATCCATGCCGGTTACCGACTCTATCCCGGCAACTACGTGGCTTGCGACCTGCTGTCGGGCACCCATGAGTTTGAATCGAAATACAGCGCCGAGGAAAAGGCCACGTTCGAGCAGTACATACAGAGTCGCATCGACCTCATCGACCTGCCCAACAAGGACGTGCCCTTCCTGCGTGAAAAGCTGCTGACGATGTATGCCAACCCAACAAGAAACCACTTAAAAGCCACACAGAACAGCCAATGAAGAATATCCTTGCCCTGTCGCTCTGCACCATGCTCTTATCGCTCTGCATTTCTTCGTGCTCAAGCGATGACGATGTGTATCCCAGCATCATCTCTGAGATGGCCGACCTCTATACCGATGCCCAAGGCACGACCACAAAGATTGTGCTTGACAACGACAAGACGTACAACATAGAGAACCCACAGAAGGGATATGCCAAGAATGCGCTCTATCGTGTGCTTTGCGGTTTTGTGCCCAATGGTGTCAACGTCACGCTCTACCAGCTGACGGGAGTCAACATCCTGCGCGACTCATCGAGCATAGCTCGCCGCGACCCTGTCGACCTGCTTAGCATCTGGCGCACGCCCCGATACATCAACGTGCACCTCAAGGCCAAGACGCAGGGGGGACGACAGTACTGGGGCTTCATTACCGACTCCATCGTGACCAAGGCCGGTGCCGACGGCACGGAGGTCACTCATGCCTACGTGTCCCTGCACCACAATCAGAACGGAGACCCGACAAGCTACTCCGACGAAGTCTTCGTATCGTTGCCTCTTGACAGTTTGAAGGGCATCAAGCAGCAATCACCCATCACCTTCAGCATCAAGCAGACCAACGGTACAAAGGATTATGAACTATGAATAATGAAATATGGAATCAATAGCCGTACTTATCTCGGGAGGCGTTGACAGCGCCGTCGTCGTACATCGACTGTGCGAACAAGGATATAAGCCCGACCTTCATTATATTAAAATAGGTATGGAGGGCGAAGACTCCTCGTGCACCGCCGAGGAGGACATCGAACTCTCACAAGCCACAGCACGCAAATACGGGCTCACCCTTGAGGTTACCGACCTGCAGAAGGAGTACTGGGATGGCGTGGTGGGCTATGCCATCGACCGCATCAAGCGTGGCCTTACACCCAATCCCGACGTGATGTGCAACCGCCTCATCAAGTTTGGTGCCTTCGAGCAGAAGGTGGGTCATCACTACGACAAGATTGCCACAGGACACTATGCCACCACCGTTACCGACGAGCAAGGCCGCGTATGGCTGGGTACGGCAAAAGACCCCGTAAAGGACCAGACGGACTTCCTGGCGCAGCTCAGCTACGAGCAGCTCTCGCACACCATCTTCCCCATCGGTCACCTGATGAAGGAGGAGGTACGACGCATTGCCCTCGACGCCCATCTGCCCAGCGCTTACCGCAAGGACAGCCAGGGCATCTGCTTCCTGGGCAAAATCAACTACAACGACTTCATTCGCAAGTTCATGGGCGAACAGGAAGGTCGCGTCATCGACATCGAGACGGGCAAGGTGGTGGGTCGTCACAAAGGTTTCTGGTTTCACACCATCGGCCAGCGCAAGGGCCTGGGCTTGAGTGGTGGTCCTTGGTTTGTAGTCAAGAAGAACGTCAAGAAGAACATCATCTTCGTGGCTCACGGATGGGACACCCAACTGCAGTATGGTCATGACTTCTGTCTGGCCGACATGCACTTCATCACGTCCGAAGCCCCCCTCTTCTCACCTCAAGTGGGTAAGAGTTTGCTCGAAGGCGGAGAGTTGCCCATCCAGTTCAAGATACGTCATGTGGATCATTT
This sequence comes from Bacteroidaceae bacterium, assembly GCA_024401185.1. GTDB lineage: Bacteria > Bacteroidota > Bacteroidia > Bacteroidales > Bacteroidaceae > Physcousia. The sequence continues at coordinate 7,384 of JAKSLO010000074.1, forward strand.
CATGAAGGGCACTATCCGCTGGGAACCGTCTGCAGAGGATAGTACACCTGCTGCTACGGCAGAACCCATTACACCTGAGATGTTAGAGGATGCCACGCATATCGCCACCTCCTCTTCCGGAAAGATGAGTGGAGTTCCTGCCGGGTCTTTCTTCGTCCACTCTGACGAACCCATCCAAGGCATTGCTCCCGGACAGTTCGGCTGCATCTACGATGCCGATGCCCGCATCTGCTACGGAAGTGGAGAGATAGGTTATCGCGCTTCGCGCGAAGTGAAAAGTGAAAAGTGAAAAACGAAAAGTCGAAACATCGAGACATCGTAACTTCGAGATATCGCACTATCGAAACATCGAAATACCGAAACATCGAGATATCGAAACATCGACACTTCGAGATATCGAAACCCCGAAACATCGCAATAAAAGAACAAACTGAAAATCAACTAAATTTATGAAAAAGATCTTCTTAATACTCTGCTGCACTCTGTTAGTTGCCTGCAATCAAGCCACGGCCAAATCCAAGAAAACACCCCAAGCCAAATACGTATTCTATTTCATTGGCGACGGAATGGGTGTTAACCAGGTTAATGCCGCAGAGATTTTCCTGGGACAGGTAGAGGGCAAGTACGGCACCTCGCCTCTCTGCTTCGCGTCTTTCCCATACGCAGCCTTCATCACCACCCATAGCGCCTCAAGCGGTGTTACCGACTCGGCTGCTGCAGGTACAGCCTTAGCCACAGGCGAGAAGACGCAGAATGGTGCCTTAGGACTGGACGAGAGTCTCACCCACCCCATCAACAGTATTGCATGGAAAGCCAAGAAGAATGGCATGGCCGTGGGTGTCACCACCACCGTCACCACCGACCACGCCACACCCGCAGCCTTCTATGCTCACACCAAGAGTCGCGATGACAAGAATGTCATCCGTCAGCAACGCGAAGCCTCTGGCTATGACTTCATCCTTGGAGCTCCCGATGATGGCAGCCTGCCCTACCGCCTCGACCGCAAGGCTGGCGAACTCTCACAGGCCGACATCGTTCGCATGGCCATCGACAGCCTGATGCGCGTCAATCCCGAGGGTTTCTTCCTCATGTCGGAAGGTGGCATGATCGACTATGCCTGCCATAGCAACGACGCCGGCGCCATGATTGGCGAGATGCTCGACTTCGACGATGCCATCAAGGTGGCCTACAAGTTCTACGAGAAGCACCCCGATGAGACACTCATCGTCGTTACCGCCGACCATGAGACTGGTGGCCTTGTCCTCACACGAGGCAAGTACGAGACGCATCTTGACCGTCTGCAATACCAGAAGATGACCGTCAAGCGTCTGGGTCAGGAGATGAACCGTCTGAAAAAGCAGCATGGCGAAAGCTTCGGATGGCCCATCGTGCAAGAGTTCCTTAAGGCGAACTTCGGCTTCGGCGGTCCTCTTAGCCTCTCCGAGAGACAGCTCCGCCGCCTGCAGACTGCCTTCGACAACACCGAGAAGGGCATTGGCAAGGGCGAGAAGACACTCTATCAGGAGGATAGCGAGTTTTGCGTCTGCGTACGCACCATCATGGCCGAGATTGCCATGGTCAACTTTGCCCACACATGCCATTCTGCTGGCTACGTGCCCTGCTTTGCCGTGGGCGTAGGTGCCCAGCAGTTTATGGGCCGCTTCGACAACACGGACATCCCCAAGAAGATCTCCAGCATCGCAGGTTGGAAGTAATTATAATGATATTTAAACCGTTTTTGAAGTTACTGCAAAAACAATACTACCGTTCTTGAAGTTTCAACTTCAAAAATAATAAAAAAAACATGAAACACCCCTTTATTTCAGCCATGGCATTGCTTGCATTGGCATGCGCCTGTAGCGACAAGAAAGCAAGTGAAGACAACAAGACAGAGGCTCAGAAAACCGACACGCTCGCCGTTGTCGAGAAGACCGTAGAGGAAGAGCCTATCGACACCGTAGCACAAGACTGGGACGAAGACGACCTTCCCATGCCCATCTCTGTTGTCAGGGAATATGACGACAACTACAACGAGAAGGGTCGCTCGCTGCGATACATCTTCTTCGACAATGATGAAGACAAGAAGTACTACACCACACGAGCCAAGAACTACACCACCCTGGCCACCTACAACAACAAGACCCTCAGCATCACCTTCAAGAACGTGCAGGAGGGCTGTGAGACGGGTAGCCTCATCGAGGGCAAATACGCCTATTGCATGAGCGGCTTGAACTATTCATGCAAAGGTCGCCCCGAAGAAGGTGTGGCATTTACCGCCAACTACATGAAGCATCATGAGATAGTACCCATGAATCGTAAAGGTGGCAAGGCTCCCAAGGAGATCATCGACACACTTCAGGCACGCTATAGCCAGAAGGTGCTGAGCAGCTACAACTGTGGCGTTTCCGAGGATGGCAAGCTGGCCATCTATTCCGTCCAGATGCGTCCCAAGGGCAAGAAGTGCCTGGGCATGCGAGTGGTGGTTGCCGACGGAAAGATTACATGCTACGAGGAGTTGTGTGAGGACTACAACGACATGAGTGCATGGCATGTGGACGATGGTGGCGAATACGCTCCCCTCAGCCTGTCTGTAGTGACCAAGGGCACCAAGGGTTACAACATCTTCTACAGCGAGATGGCTCCCGAGAGTTCCACCGAGCGTATGATGATGGTTCGTCGCAACGGACTGAAGATCTTCACCTTCGGATCCTATTACAATTACATCGACTACACCCCAGAGCAAGAGGAAACCGAGGTTGAGGAAGTCCCCGACAACATCGAAGAGGAAGCCATTTGACAAAGGTTTGCACAAATCAAGCCAAAAATGATGATTCTTTGAAGAAAAAAACGTATCTTTGCGCCCAAGGGCACTAAGCCTACTCAAAGCAGATGAAAACGAGCAAATACAGATACCCAGTAGATACTGACCAGTTTCAGGAAATAAGGGAACAGGACAAGTTGTATATTGACAAGACTGACATGATGTATGACCTTGCCAATAGGTATAGCTATGTATTCCTGGCTCGTCCTCGCAGGTTTGGCAAAACCCTGCTCTGCAATACTTTCAAGGCTTATTTCCAGGGACAGAAAGAGCTGTTTGAGGGACTGAAGGTAATGGAGCTCGAAAGCGAGTGGAACTCATATCCTGTGCTGCATTTCGACATGAGCTTGATGCGCAACTGCAACAGCATGGACGGTTACCGTGAAGCCTTGTCCGAAATGCTTGCCAAATACGAAAGACAGTACAACACCACCAAAGAGGCAGAAGAGTTTGGGACACGCTTTCATCAGTTGCTACGCCACATACACGACACTCAGCACCAGAAGGTGGTTGTCATCATCGACGAGTATGACACGCCCATGATGCGCAACCTCTATCATGAAGAGATTCTTGACAATTTGCGCACGATGCTTCGCGGCTTCTATCAAACAGTAAAACTGGATGGAGCCTACCTCCGCTTTGTCTTTGTCACAGGTGTCACGAAGTTTTCGCAGCTGAGCATCTTCTCCGAGCTTAACAATCTCTATCAGATATCCATGCTCGACGATTATTCGGGCATCTGTGGCATCACCCAGGAAGAGCTTGACACCGTGCTTCGTCCGTGCGTTAAGGAGTATGCAGAGAACCTGAATATCACCCTCGACGAAGCCTACACTCTGCTCAAGAAGAACTACGACGGTTATCATTTCTCACCCCAAAGCAAGGATGTGTATGCACCGTTCAGTCTGCTGCGGGCACTCAACGACAATTCTACCGGCCACTATTGGTTTGAATCGGGTACGATGACCGCCCTTATTGAACACCTGCAACATTATCCGCTCTTGAATGCGCTGGATTGTGATGGGGCGAAAGTCGGAGAGAACGAATTTAACATTTCATGCGAGAATGCCGAGACACCACTACCGCTACTCTATCAGAGTGGTTACCTGACCATCGATTCATACAATCCCCGGCAGAAATCTTACATCCTGCATTTCCCGAATCTCGAAGTGCGTCAAGGCATGATTAGTGGTCTGATGCCGTTAATTCTGAAGCGCACTACATCCGAAGGCAACCACTTGGTGTTCAACATGTCGGATGCCTTGTTCGAAGGCAATCTCGGAGCGGCTCTGGCTGCCCTGCGTTCATACATCGCCAAGATTCCATACGACATCATTACACGTGAGGAGTGGGAAGACAAGGAAAAGCGCGAGTCGTTCTACAAGCTCTTGCTCTACATGGCATTCTCTATGCTCAACTCGATTGTCGATACCGAGGTCAAGAGCATACTGGGACGTGCTGATGTAGTTATCAAGACCGAGACACATGTATTCGTGCTCGAACTAAAGGTTGACGACACCGTAGAGAATGCCCTTGCGCAGATTGACGACAAGGGCTATGCCATTCAGTATGAGGCAGGAGACAAACAGCTTATGAAATGTGGCATCAGCATCAGTAGCGATCATCGCAACATAACTCATTGGCGCATAGCAGATGCTAAAGGCAACTTGATTGAGGACAAGGATTTTCTCATGTAATGCCTATAGCATACAACAATTAAAGTTTCTCACCCTTGAATGATTTCGACAACCTGTTTTTCTTTTATATGGCTTTCATTTGTACCTTCACAATTCACGTTTAGCGACAGCGAGATTTGTTTCATTTGTACAGATTGAAATCTTTTCTTGAAAATATTTGCAAAACGGATTATAGTTTTGTACCTTTGCAGACGGAAAACAAGGGCTGTTTTCCTACGATTTTCCTCCAGCCAGCACCCGTTCAGCGCACAATTGGCTTACGTCTGGCTTACGTGTTTTTACGTAAGCCAGACGTAAGCAAAGCGTGTTTAACCCGAGTACAACCCGAAGGATCACCGTAGTATCCTCGAAAGAAATTGACACTACAAAAAATATCTTACAGAAATACCTCAACGAGGCTAAGCAATGGTGAAATAATAAATTCCGAAGGCCGAAGGGCTCGGTAAAGTACAGCAAAAAAGGTTTTTCACACTTTTTTGCACATTTATTTTGCTGTCTAAAAAATAATCACTATTTTTGCGGCATCGGGTGGACCGTGGTGCTCGCAGAGCACTATTGACAGCCACTCGTTCAAGAAGGCGTTCCACGCTTTCATCCTTTACAACGAAATCTGGTAAATTTCAAGCAACAGAAGGATGGATGTCATGGCAATGCCCTCATATATGTATCGTATGCATACGTGCCCTACGCCGTATCGCTCGAGCATATACGGCGTAGGGTGTATTGTATGAATTCATTTCTGTTATGGTTTACCAGAGCCAGTTGTAAGATGAGTTAGGACAATCCCTACGCTCTTCTTGTACCCTTATTGTTATCGTGTTTTTGAGGGATGAGCCACAATGAAGTTTATCGCTATGAAACAAACTATTCTTTTTGGCAATGGTTTCACTCGAACGTTTAATGGTGGTGGTAATTGGAATGATTTCCTTAAAAGTTTACTTCGTCCTTCTGAAAGATTCTTGTCTGAAGGAAAGGACTTTTCTACCCCTTATGCACACATTTATGAGGACATTCTCTTGAACCGCAAGGCAAAATCTTCTACTCGGAATTGTTTGACGGATGTGGAGTATGATATTAAGTCACAAATTGCAGTACAGCAGGAAACAACTCCTTTAAGCGATGAACTGAAAACAATCATGCATAGCATGGTTCTTGAAACATCCGCTGACTATTTCCTTACTACAAACTATGACCGTAACTTGGAACGAAGCCTGGATGGTTTTGATGAAACTACATGTTGCATATCTGAATTTGCATACAACATACACCGTTATCACAAATTGAAATGTGGAAATAGGACTATAACCATCTGGCCTATACACGGAGAGTACTTGAAACCACGCAGCATGGTGTTGGGTTATGATCATTATTGCGGTTCTGTTGGGTTGTTACGTAACTATATTGAGAATGGTACCAGTAATACTGGGCATTACCATAATGATGATTTGCAGGATTTCCGCAATTGGAGAAAAAAAATTTTAAACGACCCACAGCGCAACCAACAAACTAACAAATCATATTTGTACTACCGTTTAAGTAAGTCGAGAAGTAAGCAGGAGTCATTCTTTTGGGCAGACAAATTTATGACGACAGACCTTCACATCATTGCTACTGGTATGGACTTCTCGGAAACGGATTTGTGGTGGCTTCTCGACAAGCGATACAGAATGCTGAATATAAAATTTGATGGCTTGAATCCATTAATAAAAAACTATATTTTCTGCTACGGCTATTTTGAACCTGAAGTGCTATCTCTTCTCAAGGCATATGGTGTTAATATCACATACGCTACAGATATAAAGCCCGAGAATTGGGCAAAGCATTACAAGGAATGTCTTGAGGCTATGAAGCAGAATGTTAACGAGTGCAGTAAAATACATTAATAATCAATTTAACAATAAGATAATCATGAAAAATAGAACATTACGCCAGCTATTGTTTTTATTGTGCATAGTCTGGTCTAACTTTTCTTATGGAGAAAACATTGTTGTTGATGGTGTTAAATATGAGCTTGATAACACATCAAAATCTGCCACTATCACTGGTCATGGACGTGTTAATGCAACAATTAATATCCCAGAAAGTATTGACTACGAGAACGTCAGTTACACTGTCACCTCTATAGGTGATTATGCTTTTTCGGGCTGCACAGGCCTGACATCTATTGAAATCCCTAACTCCGTCACCTCTATAGGTT
>JAKSLO010000075.1 GCA_024401185.1 Bacteroidaceae bacterium
TATATTCGTTAAACTATCTTAAAGCAAAGACCTTCCTTATCCCGAACTGGGGTAGATGGTATGATTTTTTGTTGCAGTAAGAATAACTTCAGTGAGTAACTTTGATCAACTCAGGTTGTCAACAGGTATATCATTGCCTAGCAATATGGACAATCATGAACTTTAGTGCAAACCGAGTGCAGAAGAGTTCACTCTTATACCGAGGTGAAGCCTAAAGGCCATAAAATGAATTAGATGAACAAGACAGATAGGCTAACAGTAAAATATCACGGTGAGATTGTAGGAGTAATCTCACTTACTCCAGATGACAAGCGACTGGCATTTGAGTATGATGGATGGTACTTTTGATAAGTTGCTTAACGAGTCAGATGATACTGATAGTGAGGATATCCCAAGTGATTTTTTAAAAGTACTGGATTTCGATACTGCAATGGATGAGATAAAACAAGAGATTGACAGATGGCAGAAAGTTATTGACACAAAAAAGGAGGAATGACTCCAAAAAGCCTATTTTCTTCGGCATCAGAAGCATCGGGAATGTAACGGGTTAATATCGGGTTGATATCGGGAATATATCGGGAAAATTTCGGGAAGTGAAAAATCTTATACAAAAGAAGGATTCTAAAGTCTATGGAAAATAATGAGGGTGTGTCACATTGGCACACCCTCATCACATATAGTAGCCCACCTAACGCTACACTCTGCATTTTGACCATCGTCAAAAGCCAAATAACAACCAAATTTAGCACAATCTAATATAAACCTAATTATGATCACTTACTTATCTTGAAGAATAATGCAATCCGGATGTGCCAAGTTCAATCATCTTCTGGCAATGCAGACGGTTACGTACGTTGAGGTCTTCATCCCACACAAGGAGGTCGGGCAATGAGACGGCAAAGTAGTCCATCTTAATCTCATCATAATAGTGCTGCTTACCATAATTGATGAGCTTGTAGCAGAGGGCTCGCGCAGAGTCGTGAAGACCCAGTTCGCTGTAGCAAAGTGCAGCAAAGTATATCTTCTCGGGTTTGGCATCGTTATAATAAAGAGCTGCAGCCGGTTCGGTAGGGCCCACGGTGCCTTTTTGCAATGACTCCCTGCTCTGCTGCGCATAGACGTCACCCTCCTCGGCACCAGCGTGCAAATCTGCCAAAAGCCTATAGGCCAAGCCCAGGTAGTAATAGATGTCATTGTCCTGAGCGCCATAGAGCTTGCCTTCGCCAAGATTATCGGGGAACGACAAACTCTCGGTAAGCAGGGTGATTGCCTCATGCAAGTCGGCATCAGAGGCATTAGCACCCTGTAGCGGTGAGACAGAATCTACATCACTCAGATTCATCAGTTGCTTAGCCATCTCTATACGGCAGAGTTGGTACTGAGTGCTCACCTTGCCTTCGCCACCCTCCCAGGGGTGGAAGATGTGATGGTCGATGAGCGCCTTAGCCTCGGAATAGCGACCCAGCTGGTTGAGCAGGGTAGCACGCTCGATGAGAAGGTCATCGCGCTGCTCCACCACATCAGGATGATTGTCATAGAACGCAATGCGCATATCGGCACTTTGCCCTACCTTCTTATAGAGCTGATCGAGTTCCATAAACAAGCGGGCATCGCCCTCATTGAGCGAGAAGGCACGCTCCATGTTCTGCACAGCCACCTCAACACGGCCCTCATCGTGGCACTTGTTGTAGGCGTAGAGAGCCAGGTTGCGCCACACAATGGGGAAGTCGGGATTGCGCTGGGCAGACAACGTCCAGAACTCGGCAGCGAGGTCATACTGACGTTTGTCGTAATAGATGTTACCAAGCAGGTAGGCAGCACGCGCACTCTGGTTCTCCCTGACGTGATGCAGCAAGGTGTCAATGTCTTCCAGACGGTTGGGGAAGAAAGTGCCCATGCTGCCCGTCTCGGCCATAAGGTAATACTTCTCGGCCTCTTCCTTGCCCGCATAACGCGAGAGGTGGAACAGACTCATAGCAGAGGCACAGCCCTGCTGGAGCGACCTCTTCCACACGTCAACAGCCTCCTCCTCAAGACCCATCTCCACGAGGTCGAGAGCCAGGTCGTCGTAGTTGCAATCGCTCTGGTGCATCAGCTGACTCAAACGCTCCCAGTCAGCACCCTGACGGCATTGCTGCATGTAGAGGCAGACGAAGTTGAATGGGTCGGCAGCCACCTCGGCAAGCATGGTGGCATCGGCGTTCTTGGGGTTCTGGAGCAGACACTCAATGACTCCCTTAATGGCAGCAGCCTTATGGTTGAAAGTGCCGAACGAAAGCGAACGGTTAATCTCATCAAGGGCATCCTCATAACGGCCCTCGTTCATGCTGATAAGTGCACAATGCATGAATGAGGCCCCTGCCCATGCAGCATTCCACGAAGCCTTCCAGAACCACTTGTAGGCCTCCTTAGTCTCGCCCATCAGGTAATGACAGAGTGCCATGTAGTAGAGGGGTTCGCCGTCGTAGGGATTGGGATTGCGCTTCTGCAATATCTTGGTAGCCTTCTGCAGGTAAAGAAGCGCCTTGTCGTAAACACCTCTGCGCAGGAACCACAAGCCCAGCTGCTTGTTGCAGCGCACATCATTGGGGTCGCGGCGCAAAGCCTCCTCGTAATAGTCGACAGGCGACCATGTGGCATGACGATATTGCTCAAGATGCAAGCCCGTGAGATAAAGCTGCTCATTGGTCTTGGTATCCTCTGGGGTAAGGGCAGCCTCAGCGGCATCGGGGGTGCGCTTAATCTCATCGCTCTCGGGCTCGTACTCCAGCAGGACGGCACCATTGCGAGGATTGGGACTGGCATCGAGCAGTTGTACAAGAGGTCTGTCTGCCTCGCAAGGCACCAGCGTCTCGAAGATGCTCGCAGGGCTGACATGCACGACCTCCTCGTAAGCGGAACAGCTTAGCACCACATCCATCTCACGGGTGGCATACACCTGCACCTTGATATGGGCGGCATCCACCCTCTCGACGTTGAGCACAAGGTCCTTTGAGGCATTCTTCACGTCGGGAAGGTCGTGATAGGGCATGAAGTACTGTTTGAAGGACTTCTCCTCGTAGGGCATGAGCCAGGTAAAGTCGGGCTGGTTCTCGGTATATACGCCAGCCATGAGCTCGATGTAGGGACCATCATCATCGGTAAGGTTTCTGTCCCAAGCCCTGCCAAAGTCGCCATTGCCCCACGTCCATTGCTTCTTGCCAGGCGAGAAGTGGTTGCTGGCCACATGCAGCATTCCACCCTTGGTATCGTTCTCATATCCACCCTCGAAGTTATACTTGCTGTTGACAGCCATGTAAGAGGTAGGCACCTTGATATTCTTGTAGTTGGCAATGTCCACACCTGCACTATAGTCCATCTTGTAGTAAGTGCCAGTGGCAATGGGGAAGGTGCTGACGGCACGCTTTCCATGGTCGAACACCGCGTTGATATCGGGTGGGAAGACGCTTCGGTACTCATCGTTTACATGAACGGCAGGGTTGGCCCACCACAGGAAGGTCTGTGGCAATGGGGTACGGTTGTACAAGTGTCCCTCAATCTCCAGATAGGCGCATCCGGGACGCAAGGTAAAACCGCACAAGCCTTTCTGGTGGAACATTCGCTCTTGTTCGTTGACCCATACGGTGACCGAACCATCAGGATGTTCCTCTATGCAACTGTCCACAGGCAGGAAGGTAGAGGGACGATGATGCTGAGGCCAGTTGAACTCAATGCCACCCGAGATCCAAGGACCTGCCAAACCCACCAACGCAGGCTTGATGACATTGTTGTAATACACAAAGTGACGTTGTCTAATCTTATCGTATGCCATCTGCACACGTCCACCCAGCTCGGGCAGTATCATGACCTTGATGTATTCGTTCTCTATCCACACAGCATGATAGGTGTGGTCGGTCTTTGTATCGGCAATCTTCTCGATGACCGGATAGGGATATACCACTCCACTGGATCCTTGATATACGCGATTCTCAAGGAAGATAGGCGTTTTCTCATAGACACCGCATTCGTAGGTGGGAATCACGATGTCTTCTTTCCAAGCTTTTACCATATTATTTAGTTTTAGTATTGTTGTTTTTAGTTAGAGGGGGTTTTTATAGACGCTATAGTTTCTATAGTTTCTATAGTTTTTAAAGCTTTTATAGTTTTCCAGGCTATCTTACTTTGTATCTTCTGTGCTACTCCAGTTCCTTACCCTTTGTTTCGGGGCAATGTCGGTACAGATACAAAAAAGCAAATACGCAGATTACACTATACGTCCAGAAGGAGCCATAGCTGCCAAGGTTGGCATTCATGATGGGGAATGTGTAGGTCAGCGTGCAGCAACCCGACCAAAGTGCAAAGGTGCAGATTGCCATTGCCACACCACGAATCTTAGAGGGGAAGATCTCGGAAAGCAGTACCCATGTGACAGGGCCGAGCGTCATGGCATAGCATGAGATGGCCATTACCACGAGCACCACCATCATCACGCCTTTCACTTCCATGAAGTAGCATGTACCAAGTATCAGGTAGATCATGCCCAATCCACCTGCACCGATGAGCATCAACGAGCGACGGCCCCATTTCTCAATGGTATAGATGGCCACAATGGTGAACAGCACGTTGGCAATGCCAGTAATGACGATGTTGATGAACATGCCATCGACAGAAAAGCCTGCCATGGTGAAGATCTCCTGAGCATAGTTAAAGATGACGTTGGTGCCACACCATTGCTGGAAGACGGCTATGACAAGACCCAGCACCATGAGTTTCTTATAGGATGAAAGCGAGACCTTCTCGTGTGCAACGGTCTTCTGCTGCTTCCTTAATGAGAGAAAGACAGGACTCTCGGGTATGAAGAATGCCATGAAGAGGAACAAGGCTGCAGGAATGGTTTCTGCCCAGAACATCCATCGCCATCCCCATTGGCTACCCCACTCCATCGTTACTTCCGAACCGATGAACATATTAACCACCTGTGCCCCCAGAATACCCAGCACGATGGTCATCTGGTTAAGGCTCACCAAACGGCCACGGATGTGTGCGGGCGACACCTCGGCGATGTACATGGGCGACAATGCCGATGCCACACCAATGCCCACTCCACCAATGAAACGGGCAATATTGAATAGCACAAAGTCGTTGAAGGCACCTGTGGCTATGGCACTCACCGTAAAGAGTATGGCGGCACATATCAAGAGAGGCTTACGTCCCCAGCGGTCGGCCAGCCCACCTGCCGTGATGGCACCAAAGAGACAACCAATATTGGCTGTGGTCATGGCAAGACCCTGCAAAGAGGGGGAGTCGGCAATGCCAAAAAACTGTTCGTAAAAAGGCTTGGCTCCACCTATCACCACCCAATCATATCCGAAGAGCAAACCACCCATGGCTGCCACGGAACAAATAAAGTAAAGAAATGGTTTTGACATAGTTTTAAAGTTAGTAACCGTTTTCGGCTACAAAAATAGGAAGATTTATCGAACAAAAAAGTAACATAAAGCGCAAATAACACGAATAAACTGATTTTTTTGCTTCAAGTGTGCAATAATTGTGTTTTTATGCTTATTTTTGCTTAATAAAACTGACAAATGAACATCATAATCAAAGAAGCCACATTAGAGCAGATACCCATCATACAGCAACTGGCACAGGAGAGCTATCCTGTGGCCTATGCTGGCATTCACAGCGAGGAGCAGAATCTTTATATGATGCAGAGGATGTACAACACCGAGAGTCTGGCTCAACAGATGACGGAGCAACACTCGCATTTCCTCCTGCTCTATGCTGATGGGGTACTGCCAGATGAATTCAAGATGGCATCACGTCCGTGTGAGGAAGTGCCTTTGGGATATTGTGCCTACAAGCGTCATGCCACAGAGGCATGCACCCTTTACATAGACAAGCTATACATACTGCCCTCGCAGAAAGGCAAGGGGTATGGGCGTTTGCTGGTGCAGCAGGTCGTGGATGTGGCGCAGCAGCTCTTTCCACAAGGCTATGCTATACGACTTGACGTTAACCGCAGTAACTCTGCCAGAACCTTTTATGAACATCTGGGCTTTCATGTGCTCCGAAGCTGGGATGCCCCCATCGGAAACGACTACTACATGAATGCTTACGAGATGGAAATGGTGAAGCATTAGAAAAAAAGATTAACTAGAAAGGCTAGAAAAAACAGAAAAGCTAGAAGCTATAGAAAAACTAGAAGCTCTAGGAAAACTAGGAAGGCTAGAAAAACTAGAAATTCTAGAAAATATAGAACAGCAAGAAAAGCCCCGAAGCAACATACACTTCCATAAAATTTCCCTCAAAAGACAAGAGACTAACAACATGAAAATCATCAGTACAAGCGACTGGCACATCGGCAACCTCTTCCACGGCAACGACAGACTGCCAGAACACAAGCATTTCCTGAAGTGGCTCCTCACACAAATTGAGGAGCAAAGACCTGATGCCCTGCTGGTGGCTGGCGATGTGTTTGACAACAGTAACCCATCGGCGGCGACACAATCTGCCTACTACGAGTTTCTGGCAGATGCCACACAGGCATGCCCCCACATGCAGATTATCACAGCTCTTGACCGGGTTCTTGATCAGGCATGATGAAGGAAACAAAACAAACAATTTCTCAAAATGAAATACTTATTCATCCTACTTGCAAGCATCCTTTCGATGACAGCACGTGCCCAGCAGCAAGAAGTGGTCATCATCGGCACCATGCACACAGTACCCGGTGCCGTTAAGCATAGCTATGCGCCCCTGCTCAGAAGAGCCTTGAAATACAAGCCAGAGGCAATACTGACTGAGGACAACATGCCCGAAGACACTATGAGCATCAGGAAATACACCCCCAATCTGTTGCGTAAGGCTGAGGAGTCGTTGGCAACCCACAAAGTGGATGAGACATTAGCCTTGCGTCTATTGTCAAAAACGCTGAGCGAGATGACCCACGATGACTTCGAGACACTATCGACCTACTTCCTGTCAAAGTAAATTAAAAAATGTAGAAATATGTCATCACTCGTAATTCTAATCACAGGTGCGAGCAGCGGCATTGGCTACGAAGCTGCACGCATGCTGGCAGAGAAAGGGCATAAGGTGTATGGCGCGGCACGTCGTATGGAACGCATGGAAGAGCTTCGCAAGTATGGTGTAATCCCGATGGCGCTGGATGTAACCTCGGACGACTCGGCCAAGGAGGTGATCGAACACATTGTGCGCGAAGAGAGTAGAATAGACGTGCTTGTCAATAATGCTGGCTATGGTGAACTTGGTCCGATGGAAACCACAAGCATGGAGAACGCACAAAGACAACTCGATGTGAATGTGATGGGACTGGCTCGCATGACACAACTCGTATTGCCACACATGCGACAGCAACACCGTGGACGCATCGTCAACATAGCATCGATTGCGGGAAGAATAACCTTCTGCTTTGCGGGCTGGTACAATGCCAGCAAATATGCCGTGGAGGCATTGAGTGATGCCACACGAATGGAGGTACGTCCTTATGGAATAGACGTTGCCATAATAGAACCAGGAGGCGTGTACAGCAACTGGGGTGTCATCGCAGCACAGCAACTGCGTAAGGCCTCCAGCCAAACCACTTATGCAGAAAAGGCAGGACGTATGGCAGACGTGTTTGACATGATGTATGGGCGCAATCCCCACAACCTGATGACCTCTGCCACGAAAGCAGCCAAACATGTGTGCAAGGCTGTAACTGCCAAACGACCCAAGACGCGCTATGCCTTTGGCGTTGGCAATGCCACTATGCGATTCCTACACACCATACTGCCCGACAGATGGTTTGACGGACTTATCAATTACCTATTCAACAAAAAATACTAATTATGAGAAAAGCATCAAGAGAGATGGATAGCCAATGGGCCTTGGATGTAATGCGCAAGGCTCCCTATATCACGGTAAGTTTCACCCGTGCAGATGGCACGGCGTATGGTTTGCCCCTGTCGCTGGCAGCCAAGGATGACAACACATGGTACTTTCATGGGGCAATGGAGGGTGACAAACTGGATGCCATCAAGGCTCATCCTGAAGTATGTCTCTCTGCCGTAACCCGATGCACGCCCACCGTTGGACCTAAAGATGGCTCGTTCACCCTGCAGTTTAAGTCTGCCATCGCATTTGGCAAGGCAGAAATAGTGACCGAGGAGGCTGAGAGGATTGAAGCCATGCGATGCATCTGCAAACGCTTTCTGCCTCAACACATGGATGCCTTTGATGCCTCCATCGCCAGAAGCCTGAGTCGCACGGCCGTAGTGCGCATATCACTCTCACAGCCTCCTACCGGCAAGCGAAAGCAATATGACGAGAACGGCGATGAGATGAAGTATCAGAGAGGCTACAACTCGCTGTCAGAACACTGAAAAGTGGTTCCCTGACTCATATCACCCGTGTTAAGACCACGCTTGAGCCACTTCATACGCTGGGCAGAGGTGCCGTGTGTGAAGGTCTCGGGTGTGGAATAGCCGCGTGCTTTCTCCTGCAGGTAGTTGTCGCCAATGACTTCGGCACACTTGATGGCCTCCTGCAAGTCGCCATCATCAAGAGAGCCGAAGGTCTTCTTCTCATGATGTCCCCACACACCTGCGTAGAAGTCGGCAAGAAGCTCAAGACGAACACTCACCTTATTGGCTTCCTTTTCGTTCAGACGCGACATCTTTTCGTGAGCCTGCTGCAACGAACCCAGCAGGAACTCAACATGATGACCTACCTCGTGAGCGATGACGTAGGCATAGGCAAAATCACCATCTGCACCCAACTGCCTCTTCATATTAGAGAAGAATGAGAGGTCGATGTACAGACATTGGTCGGCCGAACAATAGAAAGGACCCATGCTGGCACTTCCATTGCCACAGCCGGTGCTTACGCTACCCGTATAAAGCACCATAGTGGGAGGTGTGTAGGTCTTACCCATCTTCTGGAAAACGGGTGCCCATACATCTTCCGTACTTGCCAGAATCTGTTTGGAGAACTTAGCCAGCTCCTGCTCCTCGGGAGTAAATTTCTGTCCCTCAGCTGGTTGCTCACTAACCTGCCCGTGCTGCATCTGCTCGGTAACAGTACCAATTACTTGTTCCATGCTACCACCTTGCATAAGCAGCATGATGCCTGCAATGATAGCGCCAATGATGCCACCGCCACCCAGCATCATCTTGGTGCTTTTGCCACGGCGATCATCCACATTCGTACTTTCTCTTCTTCCGTCTAATTTCATAACTTGTTGAAAATAATGGATTACTTGAAAAAACTATATATCAGTTATTAAGTAAGTGGTCAGAAGCAATAATACCAGAATACTTTTTCTTCTTATTGTAAAACTGACTTTGACCACTTACTTAAGTAGATGAGCATGAACCATTCGTACCCAGTCAGTACTAAGTCGGTACTAAGGTACAATTACTTAGCCTTTGAGATCTTCACCTTCATGGTGATAGGTCCGCGTGCAATCTCATACTGAGGCAAAGGACCAGGGCCACAGCTTGCGTTACCTATACCACGCATGGCAGCATCAAGGTGCAGCACCGTCTCACTACGACGAACACCAGGAAGCTGATGCTTGAAGCGGGTCTTCCAGAGATCCTCGTCGGTGTAGTGCTGGGCACTGAAGTCGAAGGTACCCTCGATGCCTTCGATGCAGATGCCTCGGCCAGCCTTGTCGGTAATCTGCAACCAACGGTTATCGCAACGCTCACCCATGCTCTGAGGACGGATGTACTCCTCCTCCATGGCACTCACGGTGGTGTTATAACGTCCGATGAAGGCAGCATCCTTACGGTCGGGATAGTTCTCGATAGGACCACGGCCATACCACTCTACGTTCTCAAGACCAGGAACCAGCAGCGTCTGAAGACCAAGGCGAGAGAAGTCGCGTGCACGCTCGCTATCGAAGGTCACGCTCATGTCGATGCTACCATCGCGAGCAATCTTATAGGTGATGGTGTAAGAGGCACTCTTGTCTGCAGAAGGCTGTGCACCCCCTTCGTTGCCACGGCGCTGACGAAGACCCTGTGCCTTGACATTGACCACACATGAAACCGTTACGGTGTCACAATTCAAAGCAGCTTCCACGACGCTCGAAGTCGCCATCATGCTGGTACCGAAGATGCCATGACTGTCATTGTTGATGCTGCGGTAGCCGTTGAATGCCATACCGTTGCCCTGATGAATCATCTCCATACCATCATACTTGAGGCTAACCAACATACCATTGCTCTTGTTGACGGTTATGCTCCAGTTCTTATCCTTGACAGTCACATTATTGCCGTTCGTGTCGATATTGTCCTGCTCGAACACCGCCTTGTCACCAGCAGGAGTGCTGGCCTTGGCGTTGATGTCTGCCAGGAAGAGCTGATTATCGGCCACCGAGTGTCCGGCCTCTGCCCATGTGGTGGCTTGCTGCAACTGCAAAGAGAGGTTGAGGTAATACTCACCCTCCTCGGTAGGCATCTCGACAGGCAGGGCAAGCATGATGCTATCGCCAGGCAGTACGCTGGGCATGCTCAGTCGGCCTTCCTTCACCTTCACGCCATCGCGCATCAAGGCATACACCATATCGAACTCGTTGAGGTTGGTAAAGCAATAGCGGTTGCGCACACGCACCTTGTTGTCCTGTGTCAGGGCAAAGTCAGCATACTGATACACAGCCTTTACCTCACAGAGTTTAGGCGTGATGTGACGGTCGGCGGTGATGATACCGTTGCAGCAGAAGTCATTATCGTTGGGATGGTCGTTGAAACCACCACCATAGTACATGTTTGAAGTAGGCTCGCCATACTTGCAAAGGCTCTGGTCAACCCAGTCCCAGATGCAGGCACCAATCTGGCGCTGGCTCTTGAACTCGATGTAATCCCAGTACTCCTTGAGGTTACCGATGGAGTTACCCATGGCATGAGCATACTCGCAGATGAAGTAGGGACGGCCCTGCAAACCCTTATTCTGGTCGAAGCCTATCATACCGCCTACGCTGGGGTACATCTGGCTATCCATGTCGGCAGCCTCGTTCATACCCTCGTAATGCACCATGCGGTTGTCGAGTGCCTTGATGGCCTTGTAGGCCTCGCGGAAGTTGTCGCCGCCACCACACTCGTTACCCATACTCCAGAAGATGACAGAGGCATGGTTGCGGTCACGCAGCACCATACGCTCCTCACGGTCAACATAGGCATCGCGCCATTCGGGGTTGCGACTCAGCGAGTGGTTGCCGTGGCACTCCACATCGGCCTCGTCCATGATGTACAGACCATAGTAGTCATACAGCGCATACATCTTGGGGTCGTTGGGATAGTGACTGGTGCGCACTGTATTGAGGTTGAAGCGCTTCATGAGAAGGATGTCCTCTATCATGCTCTCCACGGGGATGGCCTTGCCATAGAGGGGATGGGTGTCATGACGGTCGGCACCCTTGAAGAGTACGCGCTGGTTGTTGATGAACACACGACCGCCACGGTTCTCTATCTTGCGGAAACCATACTTCATGGTCACCACCTCACCATTCAACTCCACATTGACGGTATAGAGGTTGGGCTTCTCTGCGCTCCACAAGGCAGGATTCTTCACGTTGACGGTGAAGACGCCCACCACGTTCTTATCGCCCTTGGCCGATACAGGTGCACTAACCTCACGGGCTACGGTATTGCCCTTATCATCAACAAGGGTTACCATGGGAGCCAACTCATTGAGGTTACCCTTGTTATCAATGTCAAAGTTCACCTTCATGGTAGCCTGTGAGAGGTCGCCATTGAGCTCGGAAGTAATATATACGTCGCGGACATGAGTCTTGCTGCGTGCCTCCATATAGACATCACGATGAATGCCACTCATGCGGAACATATCCTGGTCTTCGAGGTATGAGCCATCGCTCCAACGATACACCTCCACGCAGATAAGGTTGTCCTGACCAGCCTTGACGTACTTGGTGACGTCAAACTCAGCACCGGTGTTGGGTCCCTGTGTATAGCCCACCTTCTTGCCATTGACAAAGATGTAGGCAGCGCTGTAGATACCATCGAAGCAAAGATAGATCTCCTTGCCGTTCCAGTTGGCAGGCACCTTGATGGTGCGACGATAGCTGCCCACGGCATTAGGCTCATCCATCACGGTGTAGCCCTCCTGCCCGCGGATGAAGGGAGGCACATTCTTAAAGGGATAGGTCACATTGGTATAGATGGGCGTACCATAGCCCTGCATCTCCCAGCAACTGGGCACGGTGATGGTCTTCCACTGGCTGGCATCGAAAGCAGGCTTGTAGAAATCCTTGGGACGCTTGTCGGGCTCGGGAACCCAGTTGAACTGCCATTGTCCGTTGAGCATCATGCGCAAGCTGCTGCGGGGTGTGAGCCAGGGCTGCTTATAGGCAGGGTCGCTCTTCATCTCGCTCTCGCTGGCATAACGTAGCATGAAGTTGTGGGTGCGCTCCTTGTTGATGGCAAAGATGTGCTGGTTCTCCCAGTCGTTCTTGCTGGTACCCGACGCATCGAGTGCACTCACCTTGAGGTTGGTTTTTACGAAATGCCATTGCACACACTCGTCTTCGGGCTTGGCATTGAGCTGCCACACACGTCCGCCAGGTTGGCAGTTGTCCTTGTAACCCAGTCGCATGCCACCTGCCAGGCAAGTCAGCACATAGGTGTCCTCGCCCACCTTAGTGAGCTGCCAATACTGGTTCATATTGCCGGGCGAGAGGGCCCATGGCGTAACATTACCCTCACGATTGCCATGATTGCCATTATCGAGAGCCATCATGGTGTAAGGGTTGTAGAGCATCACCACACCTTCACGGTCGGTGTTCTGAATGTTCCACACCTGCGACTGACTCTTCTTGTTCACAGGGGTGAAGGTAATTGTACCACTCTGGTTGTCGAGCGCCAAACCATCGCCAATCTCCAGGCGATAGCCCTGGTTCTTGTCGAAAGTCTGTGCCTTTACTGATGCCGACAACAGTATGCCAGCAAAAAGCAAAGCTAAGTTTTTGATGAATTTGTTCATTTTGGTATAGTTGTTATTTTGGTCATTTAGCAGGTCAGAAGCGAAGGCTACTTCGCGCTTTCATGGGCACCTTGTTTGCTTAACAAATAATTTTCTGCAAAGATACAAAAAATTTCACAAAAAACAAAGACGCAAAGAAACTTTTTTGCAGTTTCCGTGCGTCTTCTGCCTTTAGTGCATAGTTACGAGTGCATAGTACCCCCCTCGAGGGTTAGGGGGGTCTTTATCAGGGGGACTACTTAATCGAGTCGAGGAAGACAAACAGGTCAGCCATCATCTGGTTGTGATAGGCAAAATACTGTCCGCAGCCGAAACCATGTCCACCACGAGGATAGGCGTGGATGTTAGCCTTCACCTTAGCCTTCTTGAGTGCCAGGTAATACTCAGCAGAGTTACGTGGGGGCACCAGGAAATCATCATCGGCCAGAATGATGATGGCAGGAGGCGTCTGCTCCGTTACCTGAAGCGAGTTGTTGTACTTATCCTCCAGCTCCTTGCTGGCATTCTCGCCAATGAGGGCGTTGTGCGAGTCAAGGTGAGTAACCGACTTGTCCATCGAGATAACGGGATAGAACAGAATCTGGAAGTTGGGACGTGTAGCCTCGG
Organism: Bacteroidaceae bacterium; assembly: GCA_024401185.1. Taxonomy (GTDB): domain Bacteria; phylum Bacteroidota; class Bacteroidia; order Bacteroidales; family Bacteroidaceae; genus Physcousia. The sequence continues at coordinate 13,594 of JAKSLO010000075.1, forward strand.
GATTGTGGGTGGCAATGGTTGAAGCCAGGTGGCCACCAGCCGACGAACCCAGTACGCCCACCTTCTGGGCATCAATCTTCCACTCCGAAGCCTTCTCACGGATAAGGCGCATGGCCTCGGTAGCATCGCTGATGGGCACATCGGTCACGCCATTGGGCATACGGTAGTTCAGTACGATAGTAGCATAGCCCTTGGGGGTGAAGTAGTTAGCCCACTCATAACCCTCCTGACCCAACGAGAGCATGCGATAGCCACCGCCAGGAATGACGAGGATAGCCTTGCCATTGCGTACAGAATCCTCGGGGAGGAACACGCGGATCATAGGCTTGTAATTGCGCTTGCTCTCGTCATAAGGCTCGTTGTCGATGCCATTGGTATTGGGCTTACCGTTCTGCCAGAGGTCAATATCGAAACTCTTGAGCGTAACCTGAGGTTGCTGCTGCATCATCATGGGACGGCGAGGACGCTGTCCACCCTGCCCCATCTGTGGCTGTGCCA
>JAKSLO010000076.1 GCA_024401185.1 Bacteroidaceae bacterium
TGGCTTGCCAATGAGATTTACAAAACACCATGCAAATGATGAACGTAAACAAGAAGGAACTGAAAGAACAGGAAATCCCTTATACCCCAGGACAAGTGCTCCGCAAGCCTGCCGACTGGAAGAACCTGCGCTTCTATCATAAGACCGATGCGCTGTTTCTGCTGACGCACACCTTCTGCGAGCGCTTCCTCCCAAAGTATGGCGACCGCACCGTTGACCAAATGGTGCAGGCAGCACGCTCGGGAAAACAAAACATTATAGAGGGATCAGAGGCTGGCAAGACATCAACAGAAACGGAACTGAAACTCCTGAATGTAGCTCGTGCCAGCATCGGAGAATTGCGCGAAGACTACCGCGACCATATCAACAAACATAACCTCACGCTTTGGCAGCCGGAACATCCTCGCTTTCAGCCTATGCAGGACTTTGCCAAGACCCACAACAAACCCGAGGAATTTATGGCTTACGCGCAGAAATGGGAAGAGGAAGAGTATTGCAATATCTGTCTCACACTGTGCTATCAGGTTGATGCTATGATAAACAGTTATCTCAAGGAACTGGAGCGAAGCTTCGTGACCGAGGGAGGCATTAAGGAACGTATGCATAAGGCTCGCACAGGTTTCCGCAACAGCATCGATGAACGTCTCACGCAGTTAGAGCAAGAGAATGGTTTGCTGAAGAAAGAAAACGAACGACTGATGAATCTGCTCAAGGAATATGAGGCGAAATACTCCAACCTGAAGGAACGCGCTCTAAGAGCATATAACGAACAGCAAGAAGAAATCAATTCACTTAAGTCCAGAACCACCGCTTGACACACATACCCATGATCGGAAAACAGCTAAAGAACTCCATACTTCAACTTGCGGTATTCCAAAGACTGCCAAAGACTACCAAAGACCGCCAGCAGGGTGTGGCAATGTTGTAACTTTGCATCGTGAAAGAAAAAAACACGAAGAATTAAAACTTGGCTTGTGGCTTCTTTTCACGAGAGTTCTTTGACATATTGCTATTCCATGCTGGGTAAATGCCCAAAGTTCAGCCACCCAGAGGGGATGAAACTCCAATTGTGAAGGCCGATATGACAAACAAGGAGGCATTTGCCCGAAAGGCAATACCTCCTTGTTTTGTGTGCGAATGCTGTGTGACGTTGCCTTGGCGTCAGTTCACCTCGAAGTAGTTCTCAAGTTCCCTCTCTGCCGAACCGTCGTGGTTGTCGATGTCGCGGATGATGCGGCCATTCTCCAGCAAGGCGATGCGGGGACAGATATCGACGGTGTGGTTGAGGTTGTGACTCGACACGAGGATGATGGCACCTGTCTCCTGGTTGTATTCCTGCAAGAGGTGCTTGATGGCATTCTGCGAACTGGGGTCGAGGAAGTTGAATGGCTCATCGAGGATGAGGATGCGAGGGCGCAGCATCAGGGCTGCCACGATGCCCACCTTCTGCTTGTTGCCGGCAGAGAGGTTGCGGATGAGCTTCTTCTGCCCGAGAATCTCGCCTGCCATGAAATGCTCGTAGTGCTTCATCTGTTCGGCATAAGCCTCCTCGTCGATGTTGGAGATGCGTGCCACAAACTGCAGGTATTCGTCGGGGGTGAGGTAGTCGATGATGAACGAGTCGTCGATGTAGGCGGCTGTCCACTCCTTCCACTCCTCGGTATCGGCCACGTTGATGACGCGTCCCTCGTGCTCCATTGTTACGCTACCCTCATCGGCCTTGATGAGGTCGAGGATAAGGCGAAAGAGCGTACTCTTGCCGGCTCCGTTGTTGCCTACCAAACCCAATATCTCGCCATTGTTGATTACAAAGTTGTCAATGTCCACGGCTACCTTCTCGCCGAAGGTCTTCTTTATGTTGTTGATTTGAATATTCATGTTGTTTTGTTTTTTTTAGTGGTTTATTTCAGGTTATTATTTGAAGTTTCCCATCCTTGAATGATTTTTGCCAGGATTTTAAGATTGGAGATTTTTTTCTTGATTTTGAGCGAGCGTGCGAGCGACCCCAAATTTAGTTGTTCATTTATTTTTTGGGTGGATTTTCGGCAAGATTTTAAAAATCCGGGTTAAAATCTAAATCAAAAATATCTGAACGTATTATTTTGGCATCGGCCTAACGGCCTCAAAATCTATGAAAAATCCATTTCAAAATCTATATAAAATTAAAATCAAGGTGCGAAACTGGTTATTTCTTGGTGGCGCGGAATCCCTCCATGTTCTTGTATCTGCGCTTCATGAACTGCTTGTAGGTGAAGCGCAGCCACAGGCGGTGGGTAAGCACTCCCAGCACACCCAGGCCGATGAGCAGCGAGTAGCCCCATTCGGGACCCAGCAGGGCCACGCAGATGCGCTCGATGAGGATGGGGAGGAAGAGTATGGCAAAGGTCGTTATGTTCTGTGCCCCGTTGCCTGCCTTGGCTCCCAGCTTGGCGTTGAGTTGCAGGCTCTCCTTGTTGAATATGGCCATCTGGAACATGGCAGGGTAGAGGATGCCACCCACAAAGAACAGGTAGCCAAGGTTCATCAGTACGGGTATCTTGCCAATGACCGTGACGGGGATGAGCAGCAGGAAGGGAACGAGCAGCAGCGCCATGTTGAAGTAGTACTTGGCGGTGAGGAGGTCCATGATGCTCTCGCGACGGCTCATCAGCAAGTCCATGTAGTTGCCCTCATGGCACATAATCATGATGAGGGCCGACATGCCAGGCACGATGTAGTCGTAAAGGCAGATGAAGCTGGTCATGAATTTGCCGTCGTATATCTCTGTGGCATACAGCAAGGCGCTGAACAAGAGCATGCATCCCATGAGCGTGTAGAACTGCACCTTCATCATGCGGTTGCGCATCCTCATCTTGAGTTCGAGCTTGAGGTATTCGCCCACGATGCCAAAGCGGTTGAAGAACTTCATCTGACTGGCTTTCTTCACACCGGCATCCTCCTTCTGGCCCACTTCGTCATAGACGATGCTGCCTTGAATCTTGACGTTCAGCCTGAACAGGTAGATTATCAGACCCAGGACGATGAGTATGGGCCAGATGTGCCACTGGGCAAAGGCATACATGAAGGCTGTGCAGGGAGCGTCGAGTACGTTCTTCTCGGGCAGTACGGCTAACAGTACCCATGCTGTGTGCAGGCAGAATGGCAGCAGCGCCCACCACAGCTTGCGTGTGCACAGCGAACGGATGCAGAGGTAGAAGTAGCTGTTCAGGACAAAGAGCAGCCACCAGCCCAGGAGCCATCCCAGCAGGGCAGCCCAGTTCATGGCAGGCACTACGCTCATTATGCCAAAGGGAACGAGAAAGAAGCCCCAGAACAGGTTGCCAAGGGTGAAGGCAGCCTTACGCATGTAGCGCTGCATGAGGTACTTGCGACTGATGGGCAGCAGCGAGTAGGGCTTGACTTGGTTGGCTGGCGTCTCCTGTATCACGAAACGGAGCCAGAAATCGGCGATGAGCAGGACGAAGAACCATCCGTCGAGCACATGGAAGCCAGCCACGCCATGGTATATCTCGCCCATAGGCTTGGGGAGGCTCACTCCCAGCATGATCATGCAGGCGCCGTAGTAGGCCACCATGAAATACATCAGGAACTTGGTGAAGCGGTTGCGCTCAAACATGGGGTGGCGCTTGTTCTTCAGCTTCTCGTGCCTCTTGATGAGCTTACCGACTTTGCGACCCGAGGCAAGTCCCTTGTGGGACGTGGAAGCGGATGTCGCAACGGTTGTTTGTTTCTCTTCTTTTGAATACATGTTGATTTGTGTGTACGTCCACGGCGCACCCCAAACGGGGCACGCCACGGCTCTTGTTATTGTAAATTCTTTAGTTTCTCCATGATCTCGTCGGGCGAGATTTCGAGAGCCTGCATCTTGCGCGCTATCTCGGGCAGCGTCTCGTTCATAAACTCCTCGCGCTGTTCCTTAAGGATGGCGTGCTTGGCTCCGTCGCTCACGAAATAGCCTAAGCCGCGCTTGGTGAAGATGACCTCCTGCTGGCACAGCCAGTCGTATGCCCTCATGCAAGTGTTCACATTCACTTCCAGGTCGGCTGCACATTCCCTTACCGAGGGTATGCGCTCGCTCTCCTTGTATGTGCCTTGCAGAATCTTCTCCATCAGATAGTCGGCTATCTGCAGGTAGATTGCTTTGGATTCCTTGAAATTCATATACGCTCGTTTTAGTGGTTCAAAGCTCAAAGCTAATTCACTTGCGTAGCACTATTTATGCCCTCGGTGCTGCTTTGATGCTCGATGTAGTCGTTCTGGATGTTGTTCTGATGCTTCTTGAACTGCTTGCTGGTGTTACCGAAGGTCCATTGAGCCGTAAGCTGCACGCGTGTCAGGGGAACGCTAATCTTGGTGTTGCTGGTAAAGTCGTCACCCTCGGCATACTGGTCGAGATGAATCTTTCCACCCTTCGACAAGCCTGTGATGCCAGCGAGGCTCAGGTTCAGACGGTCCTTGCACATGCGCTTGGTGATGCTCAGCACACCGATGTTCATGCCCGAGTTCTTGCCCTGGATGGTGATGCTCTTGCTGTTGGTGATGGCCACGAGGCTTACTATCCAGTTCTTGGGCAGCGTCTGCTGCACGTTCACCATGGCATTGCCGCTCCATCCCTTCTGGGTGACGTTGAGCACGTCGCTCTTAAGGTAGTTGTAGGTCACGGCACCATTCAGGATGACGCGTGTGCTCTTGGTGGCAGTCCATTGTGCGTAGAGGTTGAGTGATGTCAGGCTGCGGTCGGCGATGTTGCCGAAGGTGGTGTGCATCAGTCCATCCTTGTAGAAGTTGTACTGCTCGATGCCACCCACGCTGTAAGCCTCGCGAATGGAGCTGCTGATGATAATCTTCTGGCTGAAGAAGCTGTAGGTGAGTCCTACGTTGTGTGTCTTTTCCACTTCCAGATCCTTGTTACCATAGGACAGCATGGTGGGGTTGCTCTTGTCAACGTAGGGATTGAGGTAGGTGATGCCGGGACGAGAGATGCGCATGTTGTAGGTCAGACCGATGTTCTGCGTCATGCCGATGGTGTGCGACAAGGTGGCCGAGGGAACCAGGTTGCCATAGTCCTTGCGGAAGTCGTACTTGTTGAGCTTGTCGTTCATCTCTACCCAGGTGTGCTCATAGCGCAGGCCTGCCTTGGCCGACCACTTCTCCCATCTGTTCTCGCTCTCCACGTAGGCAGCCGCAATCTGGTCGCTGTGCTCATAGTCGGTGTTGGGCACCTCTACGGCTCCGTTCAGGTCGTGATACTCGCTGACGTTGTTGCGCAGGGCATATTTTCCACCATAGTTCAGCTTGCTGTGTGCGCTCAGCGTGTTGACGATGTCGAGCTGTCCTACATGCTCGCTGGTGTTGTTGTCGCCATCGGTAATCAGGTCTTTGAAGGCTACCGAACAATCGATGGGATAGAGGGTCTCGTTGTGTCGTGTGCCAGGAGTACCGTTTATCTGGTAGATGGCAGTCAGCGAGTTCTTGTGTGCCTTGTCGAAGAAGTGTGTGTAGTCCACGCTTCCGTTGAAGGCTGTGCTCTCCATCCTGGCCTTTGTGTAATATCCGTACATGATCTTGTTGGCGGGATTGGAAGAGAAGCTTGAGAAGATGGTGGTGTTGACGTTGCCAGAGTTGGTGACATTATATTTCTGTATGTCGAAGTTTACGTTTACCTGGTTCTCGTTGTTTATGTCGTAACCCAGTCCGATGCTTCCCATGAGGAAGGGCACGGGGCTTTTCGTCTTCATGCTCAGTATGGTGTTTGTGCCGTTTGTCTGCTGGCGTATGTTCTCCACGCTTACCTCGCCATTGTCCACATACTGGTAGTTTACGTTGGCAGAGTAGCTCAGCTTCTTCTGCTGTCCGGTGATGTTGCCGCCTGCACCATAGCCACGGTTGCCACCCTGGGCATAGAGCGAACCGTTAAAGCCATTCATCTGCTGTGCTGCTCCTGCACCTGCTGCACCTGCAGCAGCTCCGTCCATCTTGGCGGTGGTGAAGTTCAAGATGCCACCTGCACCTTCTGCATCATACTTGGCGCCAGGGCTGGTGATTACCTCGATGTTGCTGATCATGCTGGCAGGCATGGCCTTCAGTATCTGGCTGGGATTGCTGTTGAGCATCATGTTGGGCTTTCCGTCCACGTAGATCTTGAAGCTGCTCTGACCGTTCACGGTGATGTTGTCTTGTCCGTCCACGCTCACCATGGGCACCTTGCGCAGCATGTCGAGTACGGTCATCGACTTGCTGTCCACGTCATCCTGCACCGAGTAGGTCACCTTGTCGGCTTCCATCTTCACTACGGGGCGTACGGCCACAACCTCTACGCTCTTCATCACGCTCTCCTCATCGCTGGTGAGCAGGGTGCCAAGGTCAATCTCCTTCTCGCTGTTGATGGCGAAGTGGCGTATGGCAGCAGTCTTGCCTACCGATGAGGCTATGGCTACAAAGTTGCCCTTGCTCTTAACCACGGTGCTGAACTTGCCGTCGCCTGCGGTGAGGGCCATGGCCACGGGCTGTGCGCCCTGCTTCAGGTTCTGCGCGTTGTAGATGCGTATGGTGGCATAGGGCTCACCCTCACGGCTGATAGAGTCGGCCAGGATGCCTTTTACTGTGGTCTGTGCTTTTGTGCCTAAGGTGAAGGCCATCAGCATGATAATCATTAATAGCTTTTTCATATTGTGATTGCTTTTTGGGGCTTTTTTTACTTTCGGTATTCCGGTGTTCCGGTATTCCGGCATTCCGGTGTTTCGGTACTCCGGCATTCCGGTATTCCGGTGTTCCGGTGTTCCGATGTTTCGGCATTCCGGTATTCCGGCATTCCGATATTCCGGTGTTTCGGCATTCCGGTGTTCCGATGTCTCGATACCTTGAATTATTTATTTGTCGCTGTGGTGATTTGTGCATTACAGTATCTCTTGTAGCTGCGCCATACGCAGATGCCAGCGATGGTGGCAAATGCAGCAGCAAGGCAATAGAACAAAATGGTCAGGTCGTTCATCATACCAATTTCATCAGTTGACATTCCTTTGATTTTGTCGCCTTCAACATTGACATGAGCTGCGCCGAAGATGACGCTGATGCCTATTGCCAAAATGATGCTTGCTCCGAGCATTATACCGTATGTGATGATGATGTTGTAGTGATACTTCACCGAGTTGCCATAGATGTATGCACAGGTTCCCATGATGCTTGATGTGATGATAAGGAGGCGCATACTTGAAAGTAGGCTGTAAATGGGGAACTTTGTGGCTTGTTGTGCCAATTCGGCTTCGGGAATGTTGATTGACAGTATGTCAAACATCTTTGCAGTCATGGAGTAGGTGTACTCGTTGCCGAAAACGCAGATGTGTAGCAGGTAGTTGAATAAGTCGGCCACAAGCACACTGGCAAGGGTGAGCAGGAAACCGAATCCTACGCTGACGATGATGTGCCAGATGTATTTCTCCTTATTGCTTGTGGGAAGGGTCAGCTCCATGATGCGGCCTTGCTTCTTTCGCAGATTGTGGAATGTGCAACCTGCAAAGATGCAGGGAAGCATGCCAATAAATATGGATAGGAATACCATGGTTACTTGGGGATTGCGGAAGTGGGCGTAATCGTAAGGCATTACTGGCCCCATAGCGGTTGCACTAGAATAGAGCATGTAGCGTCCCATGAATCCGAGAGCACTGATGCCCACAGCTATACAAAGCGACATGATAATCATGTTGCGGTAGAAGACCTTGTTGATGGTAAGGTCATATTTTGCGAAATTCTTTATATTTGAAGTATTCATTTTTTTCTTTTTATTTGGGTCAACAAGTCAACGGGGTCAATAAGTTTGGCTCAATAAGTCAGCGAGTCAATAAGCCAACGGGTCAACGGGTCAACAGGTTGTTTTTCACTTTTCACTATTCATTATTCACTTTTCATTAGCTTCGCTCGTGAAGCGATTAAAGCGCTCCGATTTTCTTCAGGAACAGCTCTTCGAGGTTGACCGGCGTCTCGGGGTCGAGGGCTTCGTTCATCAGTACCTGGTTGTCGTTGATCATGGTCACGTGGTCGATAATCATTTCCACATCGCGAACCTGATGGGTAGAGATGATGATGATCTGCTCATCGTTCATGCCTCGTGCCAAGGCCTTGCGGAACTGCGATTTGGCAGGAATGTCCAATCCGTTGGTGGGCTCGTCCATCAGGAGCACCTTGCTGCGGATGGAAAGGGCAAGCGAGATGTACACCTTCTTCTTCTGTCCCATCGACAAATCCTTCAGGTTCATGTTTGTGGGCATCTCAAATACCTCGAGGCAGTCGTTCAGCACCTGTTCGTCGAAGTTGGGGTAGAAGGGACGCAAGGCCTCTACATATTTATCAAGAGTGGTGTTGGGCATCTCGTATTCCTCTGGCACGATGAACATTTGGCTGAGTGTGTCGGGATGACGCTCAAAGGTGTTCTTGCCATCCATCATCACCTCGCCCATGCGGGGTTTCAGCAAACCCATGATGAGATAGAGCAGGGTGCTCTTGCCAGTGCCGTTCTTACCCAGCAGACCATATACGCCGCCTTCCTTAAACTCTAACGAGAGGTCGCTGATAACATCCTTCGTGCCTCTGTACGCAAATGTGAGATTCTTGATTTCTAACATGGTTTTATTGTTCTGTTATAGTGTACTACTTTAATATTACACTGCAAAGGTATGACATTCATACAATATGAGCAAGAGTTTGCCCGGATTTTAACATTTATTTAACACTTTTTAGGTGTTTTGGTGGCTATGCGCCTGGTTTGAGCAGTCAAGTATGGCGAATTACTAACCGAACAACCATCAGTCAGAGTGCCTCTTACCATCACTCAGGGTTCACTCGATTGGCTTACGTCTGGCTTACGTCAAAACACGTAAGCCAGACGTAAGCCAAATGTGTGCACTTAGGGTGCAGAACGCAGGAAGGGTGACAGCCCTTGCTAAAGACCATCGGCAAAACAGGTATGTGTGGGGTGGGCAGGTTGGTGATTTGTGAGAATGCGGGTGCTTCAGTTTGCAAAATGAAACGGAAACAAACGGAAATATATCTTTTTGTTTGGTGGTGTGTGGGTTTTTGCTTACCTTTGCGGTCAGTTTCTATTTATATAAATAAGGTAAAAGAAATTATGCAGTATTACAGTACCAACCATCAGGCTCCCTTGGCAACTTTGGAAAAGGCCGTAGTGAAAGGTTTGGCCGAGGACCGTGGTCTTTATATGCCCGAGCGCATCAAGGCGCTTCCCGCAGAGTTTTTCGACAACATCCAGAACATGACGTTTCAGGAGATTGCCTGCCAGGTGGCAGAGGCATTCTTCGGTGAGGACATTCCTGCCGACGACCTGAAGCAGATTGTGTGCGACACGCTGGCTTTTGACGTGCCTGCCGTAAAGGTGACCGACACCATCTATAGTTTGGAACTCTTCCATGGTCCCACCCTGGCCTTCAAGGACGTAGGTGCCCGCTTCATGGCACGCCTGCTGGGCTACTTCAACAAGAAGAGTGGCGAGAACCGTCTTGTGAACGTGCTGGTGGCTACCTCAGGCGATACCGGTTCGGCTGTGGCCAATGGTTTCCTGGGCGTGCCCGGCATTCATGTGTACGTACTCTATCCCAAGGGTAAGGTAAGCCCCATCCAGGAGTGCCAGTTCACTACCCTCGGCCAGAACATTACGGCCTTGGAGGTAGATGGTGTGTTCGACGACTGCCAGGCATTGGTGAAGAGTGCCTTCATGGACAAGGACCTCAACGAGCACATGAAGCTCACCTCTGCCAACAGCATCAACGTGGCCCGCTTCCTGCCCCAGAGCTTCTACTATTTCTATGCCTACGCGCAGCTGAAGAAGCTGGGCAAGGCTGACGAGCTCGTGGTATGTGTGCCCAGCGGTAACTTCGGCAATATCTGTTCGGCTCTGTTTGGCACCCAGATGGGATTGCCCATCAAGCGTTTCATCGCCGCCAACAATGCCAACAACATCTTCTATAACTTCCTGCAGACGGGCAAGTATGAGCCCAAGCCAAGCGTGCAGACCATTGCCAATGCCATGGATGTGGGCGACCCCAGTAACTTTGCACGCATCTACGAACTCTACAAGCAAGACCATGCTGCCATCTGCAAGGACATCAGCGGCACTACCTATAGCGACGAGCAGATTGCCGACACCATGCGCGAGTGCCTGAAGCAGACGGGCTACCAGCTCGACCCCCACGGCGCATGTGGCTACCGTGCCCTGCAGGAGGGCTTGCAGGCCAATGAGGTAGGTGTATTCCTTGAGACGGCTCATCCTGCCAAGTTCAAGGGCGTGGTTGACAGCATCTGTGGTGGCGACGTTGCCATTCCCGAGAAGCTGGCCGCCTTCATGAAGGGTGAGAAGAAGAGCGTTGAAATCGGCAAGGACTTCGAGGGCTTCAAGAAGTTCCTGATGGAGCAGTAATGACTATGCGAATGCTTGGAGCTGATGTTTGAATAGAAGTGCTGTGAACTGTAGCTGTAATGGCAAAGAATACAAAAAAGATTGCAGAGCTATAGCGTGTTTAAATTCCGCACGTGGCCTTTGTCGCTTCCCGCATCGCGTATCTATGCCGAGATGATCCGTCTTGAGATGGACGATGCACACATAACACTTTGCAACTGAGTTGCAGAAATAATGTCGTAACTTTGCAGCGTAAATCAAAGAAACAAGCGAAGTTATGGAAGTATTTCTGGATGTATTGAACGAGATTTGGGTGCTGCTCAATGAGATGGCACCCTATTTGCTGCTGGGTTTCCTGCTGGCAGGTGTGATGCATGTGTATGTGCCTGGTACGCTGTATCGAAAGTATCTGAGTCATCGCAATATGAAGAGTGTGGTCAATGCCGCCTTTCTGGGTGTGCCTCTGCCTCTCTGCTCGTGTGGCGTCATCCCTACCGCTATGGGACTTCGTCGCGAGGGAGCCAGCAAGGGAGCCACCACGTCGTTTCTCATCTCCACGCCACAAACGGGAGTGGACAGTATCATTGCCACCTACAGTCTGATGGGACTCCCCTTTGCCGTGCTGCGCCCCATAGTGGCATTCTTTACTGCCATCTTCGGCGGTTGGCTGGTGAACAAGGCTACGAAGCATCAGCATAAGCGACACGCACATCATGCCCAGCACGATAACGATCCCCTGCGTACCGATACGGATGGCATGCTGTATGAGTACAGCGGATATGAGTCGGGCGAAACACCCGTGTTGGCTGTACGTCCGGGCGAGCACGATCCCAAGCATTCGCATCACCACCACCACCATCATCATCGCCACCACCATCATTCTTTCTTGGGTAAGCTGGGCAAGATGCTGCGACGACTGGGCGAGGTGCTTTGCTATGCCTTTGTTGAGATGATGGAGGACATCGGCAAGTGGCTCATCATCGGCTTGATTGTGGCTGGTTTGATAACGGCCTTGGTGCCCGACAGCTGGTTCACCATGTTCCAGAACAACTCACTTCTGAGCATTCTGTTCGTGCTGCTGTTCAGCATTCCCATGTACCTTTGTGCTACTGGTAGCATTCCCATTGCCGTGGCTTTGATGCTGAAGGGGCTCACACCCGGTGCTGCCTTGGTGCTGCTGATGGCAGGTCCTGCCAGCAATGCGGCTTCCATCATGGTAATACGCAAGGTGTTGGGAAAGCGCACGTTGTGGGTATATTTGCTGTCTATCGTACTGGGTGCCATTGCCTTCGCATTGGTTATCGATTACCTTTTGCCCAGAGAGTGGTTCACCTATGCCCTGAAGGCCAAGGCAACCTGCTGTGAGGAAGGCCCCAGCGTATTCAGTATAGTATGCACGGCCTTGATGGGATTGCTGCTCATCAATGCACTCACGCCTCTGAAATTCTGGAAGAGCAAGGGATGCAGTTGCGGACACGACCATGAGGGACACTCGCATGGCCATCACTCACATGGGCATCATTCTCATGAGCATCACTCCCATGAGCATCGTGACGACCACTCTCACGAGCATCACTCTCACGAGCATCGTGACGGCCATTCACATGAGCATCACTCTCACGAACACCATGAGCAAGATAGTGAGTCGCTGGTTCAGCAGTTCTCCGTCAAGGGAATGAATTGCAATCATTGTGCAGGCAATGTGTACAAGGCCATCATGAGTGTGGAAGGCGTCATATCCGCTGAAGTATCGCTGCAGGACAACAAGGCCACGGTTAAAGGCACTTTCAGTAAGGAACAGGTACTTGATGCTATTAGCAGCTTAGGGTTCGATGCCGAAGCTATCTGAATGTTATTCTTTGTCCCGGCGGCTCGGGGACTCGAGGGGGCGGTGGCTCGGGGTTTCGACGGCTCGATATTTCGATGGCTCGATATTTCGACGGCTCGATATTTCGATGGCTCGATGTTCCGATATTTCGGCGGCTCGATGTTTCGATATTTCGGGGTCTCGATGTTTCGACATTTCGAGAACTCTATCCATAATCAACAATCGTCATTCTTAATAGTCTATGAGAAATCTATATATATTATTTGGTATAATGGTCATGTGCGCGGCATGCGGACATTCCGGTCATGCTGATGCTGAGCACGATGACCATGATGCGCATAAGGAGCATCACGAAGGTCACGACCACGAAGATGGCGTGATAGAGTTTGGCGAGGCACAACGCAAGGCTGCTGGTTTGCAGACGATGACGCTGAAGCCATCCGACTTTCAAGAGGCCATACGCGTCTCTGGACAGGTTACCGAGGCACAGGGCGATGAGGCTGCCGTGGTGGCCAAGAGTGCGGGGGTGCTGTCCTTCACTCGCGACCATCTGTCGGAAGGTGCTTCCATACGTCAGGGTGAGGTCTTTGCCAAAGTGTCGGCTCAAGGCATTGTGGGTGGCGATGCTGTGGCACAAAACTCAGTTGCCTACGAGCGTGCCAAGAGTGCCTATGAGCGAGCCGAAAGGTTAGTGGGTGAGGGCATCGTGTCGAAGGCTGAGTATGAGCAGGCCAAGGCAGAATACGAACAGGCACGCCTCAGTCTGGGATCGCATTCCGACAAATCGGCATCGGATAAGGAATACAAGGGAAAAGGCACTTCCGTATCTTCCCCCATAACGGGTTATGTGAAGCGTGTACTCGTAAAACAAGGTGAATATGTGGAGTTAGGCCAGCTGATAGCTACTGTCACGAAGAACTGCGACCTACAGTTGCGTGCCGAGGTTCCGGAGAAGTTCTTTGCCCAGATGAACGACATAGAGGGTGCTAACTTCGCCATGAGCTATGACATGGAGCATGTGCGCAGCATCAAGGAGCTGAACGGTCATCTGGTGTCGATGGGCAGGTCGGCCACCGAAGGCTCTGCCTACATACCCGTAACCTTTGAGTTCGAGAACCATGGCGACATCGTGCCAGGTTCGTTTGCCGACATCTGGTTGCTGAGCCGTGTGCGGAGTAATGTGCTTTCGGTGCCTGTCAAGGCGATTACCGAAGAGCAAGGTCTTTATTTCGTGTATGTGCAGGGGCACGATGAAGATGAGTACGAGAAGCGCGAGGTGAAGTTGGGCGGTTCGAATGGCGAACGAACAGAAGTGCTGAGCGGACTTAAGGCGGGTGAGAAGGTTGTGGTGAGTGGCGTGTATCAGTTGAAGATTGCTGCTGCCAGTGGTGCCATACCCGAAGCGCATAGCCATAACCACTAATAGAGTTCATAGTTCA
>JAKSLO010000077.1 GCA_024401185.1 Bacteroidaceae bacterium
ATTCCAGCCTCTCCATGTGGAAGTAGAGTAGTCAATAGACTTCACTAATTCCCATTTTTGGGCGCTTGCAGCTAATGATGCAAACATCACGGCAAACAAGAGGAAAATCTTTTTCATACTAGTTAGAATTTAAGTTATTTTATTTATTTGATTTTCTATGGTTATACTCCCTTTCCTTTCAACTTTTTGTTTAAGTCGAGGGTGCTATGTTTTGCTGTCAGTTAATGAAATCTATTACTTTTGGGTATTTTGGAACATTAGTTAATGTGCAAATTTATATCTTTTAAATTGAATCTGCAAAAAAAAAAACAAAAAAAAATAAAAAATGTCATAAAATCGTGTGTTTCACGCAAAAAATGCTGTTTTGGTGATGTAAAAAACGAAGTAAAATGCAAAAACCTCCATGGATATGAATCCACAGAGGTTTTACTATTTTGTATTTTATGAAAATATCTATCAATACACTATTTTCAGGATGCGACCGGAATGAGCAGGTACCTGCAAACGAACAGGCTCATTGCTGTTGAATGCAATGTTGAAGGTGTCGCCCGTGATGAGGCAGAGTGTCTTGACGCTTTCAAGTTCGTCAATGCCATAGTGCTCGAACACGTGGCGAGGAATGATGACGCCGGTTCTTGTGTCGTAGTTGTCGAAGTTGGTCACCACGAGTATCAGTTCGTTCTGATAGCGGCGGATGAATGCAAACTGTGTGGCAGGATTGAACTCTTCTGTGCGAGGGTTGACATAGGTGAGGTCGTAGAACTCGCCCTGACTGATGGCCTTCTCCTCGACGGCAAGGTTGAGGATGCGGCTGTAGAACTGCTGCAGGCTGACCTCGGTGGGGGTGAGCTGTCGTCCGTCGAACTTGCCCTCGTTGCGCCAACGGCGTATAGTATCTACCGTCCAGTAGTCGAATATGGTGGTGCGACCATCGCGACCGCTGAAACCCTCCTGATCCATGCCACGCTCGCCCAGTTCCTGACCGAAGTAGATCATCATGGGGTTGGTGCCCATACAGGTGCTGACGATGAGTGCGGCACGTCCCTTCTCGGCATTACCGGCAAAGAAGTCGCTGGCCAGACGTTGCTCGTCGTGGTTCTCGAGGAAGTTGAGCATATGGTCGCGTATGTCATCTACATTCTGCCAGCATTGTGTGATGCTGCTGGCGGTAGCATATCCGCAGATGACGTTGCGCAGGGTGTCATAGAGACCCACCTTGTCGTAAAGGTAGTCGAAACCACCAATATGGATGTAGTTGCGATACTCCACGGGGTTGTAAACCTCGGCAATGAAGATGATGTTGGGATATTGCTCCTTTACCTTGGCAATAGCCCAATGCCAGAACTCTACAGGCACCATCTCTGCCATGTCGCATCTGAAGGCGTCGATATGCTTGGATGCCCAGTAAAGCAGGATGTCGAGCATCTTGTGCCATGTGTTGGGGATGGGGTCAAAGTGATTACCCGAACAATGAATGTGATCTACACCATAGTTCAGTTTCACCGTCTCGTACCAGTCGTTCTGGTGAGCCCAGCATGAGAAGTTGTTGTTGCCAGTAGCCTTGGCAGGATACTCATGATACCCCTTCATGTCGAAGTCGGCATGAAGTTCCTCGCCGGGAATGTAATAGAAGTTGTTGTTGGGTGAGAATGCCAGGTTGGTGTCGTCAGAGGCTCCTAAATCCTCCACCCCATTGGGAGCTGCGTCGGAGTGATATTGACGTGCCACATGGTTAGGTACGAAGTCGATGATGACCTTCATGCCAGCCTTGTGGGTACGCTCCACGAGGTTCTCGAACTCCTGCATACGAGCCAGTCGGCTTGTGGCAAGGTCGGGGTCCACGTCATAGTAGTCGCTGATGGCGTAAACCGAACCGGCTTGTCCCTTTACAACACCGGGGTGGTCGCTGGGCAGACCGAACTGAACATGGCTCGTCTGTGTGGCATGCTCGATGATACCGGTGTACCAGATGTGTGTGGCACCGAGCGACTTGATTTGCTGAAGGGCACGTGGAGTGAAGTCATCCATCAAACCGCAGCCATTAGTGACTTTGTCTCCTCCAGGGACACAAGTACGGCAGTCATTGCCAAAAAGGCGTGTGAATACCTGGTAGATGATTATTTTCTCGTTCATTGCTTTTTGGCGCAATAAAGAATTCTTTTTACCTAATTGAAACTAATTTACTTTATCAAGGCTTTGGTAATGATAAAAATATTTCATCATTACATATTCTCCGTAGAACGGAATATCGGGATAAAGTATGTCAACGGAAAGAGCAGTAAATTATAGGCTTTTGGGTGCCACTTGTATGAACTGTTCTTTCCGTTGATGAATGTGTATTACAAACCGCGAGCGGTAACGGCATCGTTACCCTTGGCAATCTTGGCAATCATACCCTGCAGAGCCTTGCCAGGACCGCACTCGATGAACTCGGTTGCTCCAGCAGCAATCATGTTCTGAGCCTCCTGAGTCCACTTTACGCTGGCAGTAAGCTGAGCGATGAGGTTCTGCTTGATCTCATTTGCATCGGTGTGAGCCTGAGCGTCAACATTCTGGTAAACGGGGCAGATGGGGGTGTTGAAGGTTGTCTTCTCGATGGCAGCCTGAAGTTCGTCCTTGGCGGGCTGCATGAGGGGAGAGTGGAATGCACCACCTACGGGCAACACGAGTGCACGCTTAGCACCTGCAGCCTTCAGCTTCTCGCAAGCCTCGTTTACTGCCTCTACGTTACCGCTGATTACGAGCTGACCGGGGCAGTTGTAGTTGGCGGGAACCACTACGCATCCCTCCTTGCTTACCTCAGCGCAAACCTGCTCGATGGTAGCATCGTCAAGGCCAACGATAGCAGCCATGGTGCTGGGTGCAGCCTCGCAAGCCTTCTGCATGGCCATTGCACGAGCGTAAACCAACTTCAGGCCATCCTCGAAGTTGAGGGCGCCAGCAGCGGTAAGTGCAGAGAACTCACCCAATGAGTGGCCTGCTACCATAGCGGGCTTGAATTCGTCGCCCAGGCACAGAGCGCTGATAACGCTGTGCAGGAACACGGCAGGCTGAGTAACCTTTGTCTGCTTCAACTCATCGGCAGTACCCTCGAACATGATGTCGGTGATACGGAAACCGAGGATGTCGTTAGCTTTTTCAAAAAGTTCTTTTGCAAGTGGATTGTTGTCATACAGGTCCTTACCCATACCTGTGAATTGTGCTCCCTGTCCGGGAAAAACGAATGCTTTCATTGTTTGTTTTATCTTAAATTGTTTCTATTACCTTATTTATAATTGCAATTCTGTGATTTTGGAGGCATACATCTCAAAGCACAAAACTATTTCAAGAAATACATGCCAAATCTTTCAGAAATTATTGTTTCACTATTGCCAATGCCTAAAATGCGCAACAAAATTACAAAATAAACCTAAAAAAAACTATTTTTTGTTCTTAAATCATCTTTTTGTATCTCTTTTAGATAGGATTTCTTGTCATAAATCAATTTTTTTTATACTTTTGTGACTAATAACGAATTAAAAATGAGTTTTTGGATTTAAAAATGGCTTATGCCGTAATGTGATAAATTGATATGAAGAGAATATTGGTAACTGGTGGTGCCGGTTTTATCGGCTCACATCTTTGCAAGCGTCTTGTAGAAAACGGTGATGATGTAATTTGTCTGGATAATTATTACACAGGTTCGAAGGAGAATGTGTGGGATTTGCTCAAGTATAGCAACTTTGAACTTGTGCGTCACGATGTGATTCAACCCTATTGGGCAGAGGTGGACGAGATTTACAATCTGGCTTGTCCTGCTTCGCCCATACATTACCAGAACGACCCTATCCAGACTACCAAGACGGCGGTGTTTGGCATCTACAATCTTTGTGGATTGGCTCGCCGCACGGGTGCAAAGATACTGCATGCCAGTACGAGTGAGGTATATGGTGACCCTGCCATTCATCCTCAGCCCGAGGCTTACTGGGGTAATGTGAACCCTATTGGCATTCGTTCATGCTATGATGAGGGCAAGCGTTGTGCTGAGTCTCTGGCCATGGACTACCACCGTCTGCATGGCGTACGTATCAAGTTGATTCGTATCTTCAATACCTATGGTCCCAAGATGCAGGCTTACGATGGCCGCGTGATTACGAATTTCGTAGTGAGTGCCTTGAAGGGCGAGGATATTACCATCTATGGTGACGGCAAGCAGACCCGTAGTTTCCAGTATGTGGACGACCTTGTGGAGGGTATGATTCGCATGATGGCTACCGAGGATGACTTTACCGGACCTGTCAACATTGGCAATCCTGGTGAGTTTACCATGCTCGAACTGGCCGAAAAGGTACTTCGCCTCACAGGAAGCAAGTCTAAGTTGGTGCACTTGCCTCTTCCCGCCGACGATCCCAAGCAGCGTCGTCCCGACATCTCGCTGGCCAAGGAGAAGCTGAACTGGGAGCCCAAAGTGCCTCTCGACGAAGGTCTTAAGAAGGTCATCGAATACTTTGAGGCTCGTCGCCCCAACTTTTAGTTGATAGTGTGAAGAATACTCCTGATACCTCCATATGAAAAACATTGAGAAATATACTCATAGCTTCAACGACATAGATCCTGCCGACTTTACGGTCATGGCGGTGGATGATGTGCCTGCCAACGTGATGCTGGTAAACATGATGCTGACTCGTGCAGGTTTTAATGTGGTGAAAACAACCGATCCTACCGAGGTGATGGCACTTGCCAAAGAGCATCAGCCAGACCTCTTCCTGCTCGACATCCTGATGCCTAAAATGGATGGCTATCAATTGGCTGAGCAGTTGAAGGGAGACCCCGAGCTGGCACTTGTGCCCATCATCTTCCTTACTGCCTACGAGGATAAGGAGAGCATGGTGCGTGGTTTCCAAGTGGGAGCTTCCGACTACCTTACCAAACCATTCGAGCCAGACATCCTATTGGCTCGTGTGCGTTCGCAACTCAAGTTGGTGGCATCGCGCAACATCATCGAGGCACAGAATGAAAACCTCAAGGAAATCATCTATGGTCGCGACAAAATGTATTCGGTAATTGCGCACGACCTCCGTTCGCCCTTAGGCACCATCAAGATGTCGCTGAAGGCAATGGAGGACATGATGCGCATGATGAATGTGGACGAGATGATTACCGAACTGGTGGTAGAGTCGGGTAAGCAAGTGGGGGAACTTTTCAGTTTGCTTGATAACTTACTGAAGTGGACCAAGAGCATGACGGGTACGTTGAAGGTGGTGAAGCAGGAGTTTGAAATCTCAACGGTTGTTACCGGTATGCTTGACATCTACAAGAGCATTGCCGGACAGAAAGGACTCTCGCTGAGAATTGACGACAATTTTGTGGAGAGCAAGGTGATTGCCGATGTGGACATGTGTAACACCGTGTTGCGCAACTTGTTGTCAAATGCCATCAAGTTCTCGAGTGAGGGAAAGGAAGTGCTGATTTCTTGCAAGGTCGAGGGAGAATTTGCCGTGCTGGGTGTGCACGATCAGGGATGCGGTATCAGCGAAGAAGATCAGGCAAAGCTTTTCAAGAAGGAGACACATTTCTCGAAATATGGTACAGCCCGTGAGGAAGGTTCGGGTCTGGGACTCATCTTGTGCAAGAACTTTGCCGAGATGATTGGCGGAGACCTCGTGCTTCATTCTGAGGTAGGTAAGGGTAGCTCCTTCTATCTTTATGTACCGCTTAAAGCCGATTAGCGTTTTTTCGCTTATTAACTAAACTTTCCCACCTTATGGCGTCGTTAAAAGTTAACTCCTTTTAACTCCCTAAGTTTCAGCCACCCAAAGGGTGGGAAACTTCAGTAAAAGTATTAGAGGCGCAAATTATTGCGCCTCTTGTTCTTCTACGAACTCTATTCTTGAATACACGGGTTTGTGGTCGGAATAGTCTTGGTCTCTGGTAAAGTAGTCAAGACTCTTCATGCCTTTTCCGTGGAAGATGTAGTCGATGCGGAACAACCCCTTGGCCCCACGATAGGTGGCAGCGAAACCATGTCCTGCCTCGCGGAACCCATCCTTCATGTCGCCCAGCAAGGTGTGGTAGGTGAAGGAGTAAGGCACATCGTTGAAGTCGCCACAAAGCAGGGTGGGGTGAGTTGACTGCTCCAGTTCGTTGTGCACGGTAATAGCTTGCCCGGCACGTATGGCGCTGTTCATGGTGTAGTTTTCAAAAAGGTCGCGTTGCAACTTGCTGTTTGTGGCTGCAGCCGAGAGTCCCAGACTGTCGGGCATCTCCCCGTTCAGTTTGGCCTGGTGCAGGGTGGGGTTGATGCCGGTAGTCTCCATGTGCACGTTGAAAACGCGCAGGGTATGCTTGCCGTCCACTACCACGTCGGCCCACATTCCCGAGTTGTATCCCATCTCAAACTCTATGTGCTTTTGTTCCTTGATAGGGTATCGGCTGAATATGGCTAAGTCCTTGACAATAGCGCTGTAAGGGTATGCATCGACTACCCTTTCGGTTACGGTACGCTGGTCGCCGGTGGCGCTGTTGATGAACTCCTGTAGGCAGATGATGTCCGCTCCCTCCTTTTGTAATGTGCTCATCACGTCCATGGCCACAATTCCCGTGGCATCATTATTGAAGCGGTGTACGTTGTATGATGCCACGGTGAAGTTGGCTTGTACCGATTCGGGTTGGCTACCCATTTGGTAGAGTGTGCCCAAGTACTTGATGCTGCACAGTATGGGCAGCAGGGGTACGAGTGCCACCCATGAGCGACGAATGGCCCAGTAGATGATGAAAATCACATCGCACACAATGATAAAAGGTAGAGCAATCGTTGTGAGGGCTCTCAAGGTATGGTTGACAGGGGTTGCGTCACCTCCATACAGTCCTATGAACGTGAAGATAAACAGGATGATGGTGATGGCGAATGCCAATCCGTTAAAATATTGTTTTACAGCTTTCTTTCCCACTTTTTATTCGTAGTTCGTGATACTTTCTGCCGAAGGCCTTGCAAGGTCTTCTGTCTCTTGTGCCGTTCTATGCTCTCTTAGCCTTCTCCCACGCACCGGTGCCCTTCTTCTTTTTTATGAGGTATTTGATGCCGCCAAAGACATTGAGGTTCATGAAAAGGAAGTAGCAGGGTATGAAGGTGAGTGTGCGCTTACGCCCACTTTGCTCGTCCTGGTAGCCAATGAGCGCCAGGATGTAGAAGACGCATTGTAATGCCCAGAGTGTAATGTAAACGGGACCTCCACGCTCCAGCATCAGCCACAGGTTCAAGGGTATGAGTGCGATGAGGCAGAAGGGTGTGATGCTCCATCTCAGGAAACGGTGTGAAAGCAACTGGAACGAGATGATGCCGTATTTGAAGGGGTTGAGCAGGCCCTTCAGTTGCCAGATGCTCTGCAGGCCACCTGCGGCAATGCGCACCTTGCGCTTCTTCTCCTCTACCAAACCAGCCGAGCCGGTTTCGCAGGCGTATGCTTCCTTGCAGTAGGCTATCTTGTAGCCTTTCTGCACGATACGCATCGACATGATGAAGTCGTCGAGTAGCATGTTGAGGTCCATGGGCTCAAAGAGCGAAGTCCTTACGGCAAACAACTCGCCTGCGGCACCCATCGTACTGCACAACTCGCTGTCCCACTTCTTGAGGGTTGACTCATATTTCCAGTAGGCTCCTTCGCCTCCGGCTGCCACACCATCGCTGGTGCGCACCTCTATGCGCTTCTCGCCAGCCACACAGCCCACCTTCTTGTCCTGGAAACAGGTAACAATCTCCTTGATAGCCTGTGGGTTGAGGTTAGTGTTGGCATCGGTAAAGATGACGATGGGAGTCTTGATGAAAGGTATGGCGCGGTTTAAGGCTGCCGTCTTACCCATGCGTTCGGGACGGAAGAGTACCTCCACCTCGGGGTATTTGGCCAGACGCTCGTTGGTGTGGTCGTTGCTGCCATCGGTCACAAACACTACCTTGAGCTTACCTTCGGGGTATTGCAGGGCACGACAGTTGGCTATCTTCTCATCTATGACATCCTCTTCGTTGTAGGCACAGATGAGCAAGGTGGCTTCAGGCCACTCGCCCTCCTTGGGAGGTTCAGGCTTGATGGGCTTCTTGAAGATTCGCTTGATGCGTATCATCAGGTAGAGTACGAATCCGTAACCTACATAGGTGTACACCACGATGGCCATGCACACCCAGAATATTATCATTACTGCTTTCATCTTGCGTATAGATTTGTGCAAAAGTACGAAAAATGTTTGGTTCGTGCAATATTTTTTCCTACATTTGTCGCGTATTATAGTAATTAAACAATGTCTGTCAAGCAAAAACTAAAGTCAAGTCGTTTCAAGAACTTCCTGCTGTGGGCGATGATTCATCCCGTCGAGACGCGTCCCCGCCTGTGGTTGCGCCTGCTTCGCCCATTCTATACGCATTGTGCCTGGAGTAGCGTCATCCACTTCAGTTCGCGCATGGACGTCGTGCCGTTCAACCGTTTCTCTCTGGGAAAGCGTAGCGTGGTGGAGAGCTTCTCGTGCGTCAACAATGCCGTGGGCGATGTGATAATAGGCGAGTGCAGCAGGGTAGGGCTCAACAATACCGTAATAGGTCCTGTGACGATTGGCAACCACGTCAACCTGGCTCAGGGTGTGGTGGTTACGGGCTTGAACCATGGCTTTTCCGATACTTCCAGGCGTATAGACGAGCATAAGGTGGTAACCGCGCAGGTGGTCATTGACGACGATGTGTGGGTGGGTGCCAATTGCGTCATTACCCCTGGAGTCCATATTGGCAGTCATTGTGTGATTGGAGCCGGCAGCGTGGTCACCCACGACATCCCCCCCCATTCGCTTGCCTTGGGCACGCCTGCCAAGGTAGTCAAGAATATTTAGTCTTATTGTAAATGAAGAAGTTACTATCCTTGCCACCTAACTTGGTGGAGTGCTTTCACGACGTAGAGAATGTGAGTCGTGAGGAATATTTCTGTACTAACGATCCTGTAGGTAAGAAGTTGGGTTCTGGAGGCGGAACCACCTTCCTCCTTGAGGCCTGCCATCAGGCATGGGCACCCGATGTGCCTGTGATGGAATGGCTCGGACGTGAGAAGCGCATCCTTCTTCATGCCGGTGGACAGAGTCGTCGCCTGCCTGGCTATGCGCCAAGTGGCAAGATACTTACCCCCATCCCCGTGTTCCGATGGGCACGTGGGCAACGCATCACGCAGAATCTGCTTTCGCTCCAGCTGCCGCTCTATGAGCGTATTATGGAGGCAGCACCCGACTCGCTGCATACACTTATTGCCAGCGGAGATGTGTACATCCGTGCCGGAAAACTGCAACCCATCCCCGATGCCGATGTGGTGTGCTACGGCTTGTGGGTCGATCCCTCGCTGGCCAAGAACCATGGTGTGTTCGTGTCGTCGCGCAAGAGTCCTGAAGTGCTCGACTTCATGCTGCAGAAACCTTCCATCCAGACCATGGCCGAACTTATGCGCACCCACCTGTTCCTGATGGACATTGGCATCTGGCTGCTGAGCGACAGGGCTGTGGAGCTCTTGATGAAGCGCTCTCACAAGAGTGCCGGCGAGATAGGCAACTATGACCTCTACAGCGAGTTTGGCTGCGCCCTTGGTGCACATCCTACGATCGAGGACAAGGAACTGGGCGAGTTGAAGGTGGCTATCCTGCCTCTTCAGGATGGCGAGTTCTACCATTATGGCACAAGCCGTGAGATGATTTCCTCCACCGTGTCTGTGCAGAACCTGGTGTACGACCAGCGTGCCATCATGCACTACGGCATCAAGCCTCACCCCAGCATCTTCATCCAGAACTCGCATTGCGAGGTTAAGCCTACTGGCGAGAACCAGCATATCTGGATCGAGAATTCGTGGATAGGCAAGCGGTGGACTTTGTCCTCGCGTAATATCATTACGGGTGTCCCACAGAACGACTGGCAGCTGACGTTGCCCGAGGGTGTGTGTGTGGACGTGGTGCCTATGGGCGATGAGGCCGAGTATGTGCTGCGCCCTTATGGCTTCAACGATGCCTTCCGCGGGTCCCTGGCCGACGACAAGGTGACCTTCCTTGAGAAGCCTGTTACCGAATGGCTTAAGGCGCGTGGACTTAGTGCCGGCGACATTGAGTGTAACCACGACTTGCAGGCTGCCCGCATCTTCCCTGTCTCTTCGCAGATTGACGACATCGGCAAGATGCTCGAGTGGATGGTAAATCCCTCTCCGGCTTCATCCGAGGGCTGCCTGCTTTGGCGCAAGGCACGCAAGATGAGCGCCGATGAGATATCTGCCTATGCCAACCTGCGACGCCTTACCGTGCAGCGTCGGCAGTTTATGGCAGAGAACCTTGCCGACCTGGCTTCCAACCACCGTCAAAGTGTCTTCTACCAGACAGACCTGCTTCACATGGCCAGTCTTTTTCATGACCATAGCCTGCCCCTGCCCCATGAACTCGATGAGGGCGATTCGCTCATGAAGCGCATCAGCGACCAGATGTTCCGCTCGCAGGTTCTTCAGCTGCGAGGCGAGGATGGCAAGGCTGAAGAGTCGAAGGCATTCCAACTGCTTCGCGAAGGACTTACGGCTAATGTCCTCTCACACCGTCAGCACCCCCAGATGTCGGTCTATGCCGACCAGATAGTGTGGGGCAGAAGTCCTGTGCGCATCGACATTGCGGGTGGATGGACCGATACCCCTCCCTATTGCCTGGTGAATGGCGGTAATGTGGTGAACCTGGCCATCGAACTGAACGGGCAGCCTCCCTTGCAGGCATACGTCAAGCCTTGCCGTGAGTTCAAGATAGTGCTTCGCAGTATCGACCTTGGCGCCATGGAGGAGGTGCGAACCTTCGACGAACTGGCCGACTTCACCAGGGTGGGCTCTCCCTTCAGCATTCCTAAGGCGGCCCTTTGCCTGGCAGGTTTCCATCCTCGCTTTGCCGCTATGCAGGAGGCTTCGCTCGAACGTCAGCTGCAGCAGTTTGGCTGTGGCATTGAGGTTACGCTCCTGTCGGCCATCCCTGCTGGCAGCGGACTGGGCACAAGCAGCGTGCTGGCTGCCACTGTGCTGGGTGCCGTGGCCGACTTCTGTGGCCTGGCTTGGGACCCTGCCGAGATTTCCAATCGCACCCTTGTGCTCGAGCAGTTGCTTACCACGGGTGGCGGCTGGCAAGACCAGTATGGTGGTGTGCTGCGTGGCATCAAGCTGCTTCGCACATCGCCTGGCTTCGACCAGACGCCCGAGGTGCGTTGGTTGCCCGACAACCTCTACACCGATGCCGACTATGCTCCGTGTCACCTGCTCTACTACACGGGTATTACCCGTACTGCCAAGAACATCCTTTCGGAGATTGTGCGTGGCATGTTCCTGGGCGACAGCAACCGTCTGAACCTCCTGGGCGAGATGAAGGAGCACGCGATGGATCTTTATGATGCCATCCTTTCGAGCCGGTTCGAGAAGATGGGCCGTCTCATTGCCAAGACGTGGCAGCAGAACCAGCGGTTGGATCGTGGTACCAATCCCTTGGCTGTGCAGCACATCACGAACCTCATCCACGACTATTGCCTTGGCTACAAGCTGCCTGGTGCAGGTGGTGGTGGCTACCTTTACATGGTGGCCAAGGATGCCGAGGCTGCTACCCGCATCAAGAGCATTCTCAACGCCAACCGTCCCAACAGTTGTGCCCGCTTCGTTGACATGTCGCTTAGCAAGACGGGGTTGCAGATAAGCAGAAGCTAAATCTTCACAGCCCAAAGGACAGCCCTCAGCTCTCAGCCCCCCCAACCCCCGAGGGGGAGTAAGATTGGTGCACACATAATAATGAAGAATTAAGAGAGAAGAGAGAAGAATTGGCTGGCGCAGTGTTTTGGTGGAACGCAAAGACGCAAAGTTTTTGAAATTTTTGGAATTTTTGGTTAAATCAAATCACCGCGCCAGCCGTAAGCATCTATCTTACTCCCCCTCGGGGGTTGGGGGGGCTGTTTTTTTATTAGAACCAAAAATTCCAAAAAATCACAAAAACTTTTTTTCTCGTCATAATGTGTTTTGGTGGAACGCAAAGGCGCAAAGTTTTTGAAATTTTTGGAATTTTTGGTTAAATCAAATCACCGCGCCAGCCGTAAGCATCTATCTTACTCCCCCTCGGGGGTTGGGGGGGCTGTTTTTTTATTAGAACCAAAAATTCCAAAAAATCACAAAAACTTTTTTTCTCGTCATAATGTGTTTTGGTGGAACGCAAAGGCGCAAAGTTTTTGAAATTTTTGGAATTTTTGGTTAAATCAAATCACCGCGCAGCCGTTTTCACCCATCTTACTCCCCCTCGGGGGTTGGGGGGGCTGGGGTTGGTTGGTCTGTCCTTATTCTTTCCTCCAGCAGTTTTAGGTCGTCCAGTGTCACGTTGCCATCCTCGTTCATGTCGGCCTGGTAGTGGTAGGTGTTGCCGTGTTGGCTCATCCTCTTTACCAATCTTGTTATGTCGGCTATGCTTAGCTTGCCGTCTCCATCCAGGTCGCCCTTGATGGCTGGGGTGAAATACCCTTCGAAGGTTCCCATGTCACCATCTATGCGGGATGAGTCGAATGGAACTTTACCCTTCAGGTTGGTGCAGCCTTTGAACGTATCGGTACTCTTGCAGCCGGCCTCCCATAGGAATGAATGTGAGTAAATGGTCTTCAGATTACTGCAACCGTAAAACATTCCTGATAAATCAGGGTGTTTCTCTCCAGTTGCGCTAAAAGATGCCAGGTTGAGTGATGTGAGGCTTCCGCATCCGTTGAACATCCTGCTCATGCCCGTCACGTTCTTGGTGTTGAACGCAGACAAGTCCAGTGACTTGAGGCTGTTGCAACCCCAGAACATCCTGCTCATGTTCGTCACGTTCTCGGTGTTGAGCGCAGACACGTCCACTGACGTGAGGCTACTGCAATTATAGAACATATTGTTCATGTCCGTCACATTCTCGGTGTTGAACGCAGACAAGTCTAATGACGTGAGGCTTTTGCAGTTAAAGAACATATAGCTCATGTTCGTCACGTTCTCGGTGTTGAACGCAGACAAGTCCAGTGACTTGAGGCTGTTGCAATCTTGGAACATACTGCTCATGTCCGTCACGTTCTCGGTGTTGAACGCAGACAAGTCCAGTGACGTGAGGCTGTTGCAATTATAGAACATCCAGCTCATGTCCTTCACGTTCTGAAGATTGAGGTGTCGCATGCCCTCTATGCTACGGACTTTCGACAAACCACGGAACAAACCATTTGCGCTCTCTATCGGGTATGAAGCCACAGAGGCATCTATCACAACACGATTTGCCTTATCTGCCCACGCTGATTTGTCGGCATTGAAGAGACCGACCGCCTCGTCAATCTTGTCAACATTGTAACAAAGGGTAGCCATACTGCCAGAAAGTAACCAGAAAGGATGGTTGAGAATATAGGCTTCGTTAGCTGTTTTCTCGTCGGGAGTGCTATCATAGGCACCCTGATAGGTGATGGAGTACCAGCCCGTGAAGGTGTTAGGGTCCACGCTGCTGTCATAATATGTCGTAACGTCATCAGGCAAGGTTCGCACCACCTTGAAATCTTCCTCTCCCAAAGCACGGCGCTTGATGGTGACCAGGCCACCGGGAGAGCCTCCGGCAGTAATGTCCCAGTCGAGCTGGATGCTGTTTGCGTTATTTGTCAGCCTGA
>JAKSLO010000078.1 GCA_024401185.1 Bacteroidaceae bacterium
TAGATACGCCTTTCTAATCGCCAAATTTTCGGGGCATAACCGAATAAATAGTAAATGCTATATGGTCAATATTTTATTTTCTCTTTTTGGTTCTTTTAGTTATTTGGGGTTATACTTTAATTGCTCACACTAACTTTTGCTCGCAAAAGTAGTGCATTATTTCGAGAAAAACAAGAAGAAGTGACGAAAATATATTATAGGATGTTCTATAAATTCTTTTTTGAACACAAAGACGCAAAGATTATCTTATATTTTGAGCCTAAAAGAAAAAAACTCCACGTCTTTGCGTCTTTGCGTTATAAAATATAAAACATTCTACTAACAAGGCTCAAATTCGGCGAACTCACGTTATTTTATTAACAACTGTCGGGATAATGCCCAAGGCCCTCTCCCAAGATCCGGCAGAAAACAATCTGGGGAGAGGACCAACAGACATGGCGATACTTATAGCTACAAACTTAAATGGTTCGGCTGGCAGCCTGACATTTCGCAGATCAAGTGGCCGCACCATAGTCAGTGAGAAGGCAAACGAAGTCAAGAACACGCGAACCTCTGTCAGTAGAGGCACCGCATGAAGTGGGCCAACGTAGTGCATGTTTATGCCGTAAAAAAAAGTTTATGGCATAAAAAGTGCCAAAACTTCCTTTTGGCTCGTAAATAGCAGAATATGAATAGAATGTATGAGTAGATTTTTTTCTGAATCTTCCTTAAAAAAATCCCTTTTGCCTATATTTGCCAGCAATGGTTCTTGTTTTTGCCATTACTGCCCTTATGCTTTTTGTACGTTGTTCCCCCGAGGTTCCTCCGAGGATCCTACACAAATCTGTGGAGAATTGTGGGGGAAGGTCGGGTGAACCTCGGGGGAACACAGTTGTTATAGACTAATAATATGTGATGACACGTTTGGTGGTGTTGGTTTCCTTCTCCTCGTTGTGTCCGTCATAGTCACAATAGAGGTCAGCCTTACCCTTGCGCTGTGTCCAGTTGCCCACTTCGTCAAAGCTGTCGTAGGTGTATGTGGTGGTTCCACTCCAGTTGTAGCCTTCGCCCTTCTGGGTGCTGATGGCAATACGAGCTACGGGGTTCTGTGCATCAGGCTCGGTATAGGTGTACTCATATACGATGCTGCCTTCCATGTTGACCTCCACGAATTGCTTTACGTTTCCGTTGGCTGCCCATTCCACCAAACCCTCGTTCTGGCTGCCTGTTTCCTCGTCTTCGGCAGATATGAAGTGGATGATACGGTTCTCCTTGTCACGTTCAATCTGCTTAATCTGGTTGAGGCCCCCCATGACGTATGAGGTCAGCTTTCCTTCGTTGTCAAACTTCAGGGTGACGGAACCGTATTTACAGGTCTTGACGTGGCCCACCAGTTCGAACAAGGTGAGGTCGGGCGTCTGGAATGGTACCTCCACCGCAGGTTCAGCGTCGGTTTTCGCGCTCTCCTCGGGTGTGTTGGCATTTACGTTTGTCGAGTCCTTTGCCGTAGGCTCTTGGCTCTCGGCTTTCTTGTTTTCTCCGCAAGCCATCATGACGGTGGCTGATAATGCTGCAAGTGTGAGTTTGATGTGTTTCATGTCTTCAAAAGTGGAGCTGGAGGGGACTTTTGACTCCGGTCAAAAGTAGACTGCTTTAGCTTGATGAGCCTTAGCGAATAACCCGGTAGAGGGCTCAATCCTCCGAAAGTGGAGCTGGAGGGGACTTTTGACTCCGGTCAAAAGTAGAACCCGGTAGAGGGCTCAATCCTCCGAAAGTGGAGCTGGAGGGGATTGAACCCTCGTCCAAACAGGGAAACCCTGTGCTTTCTACACGCTTATTCCAGCCTTCGGTTGTAGGGAAGCGACAAGACCTGGACCACCAATCGCAACCTTAGCCTCTAAAGCTTCATCACCAGATAGAGGCGTCCTGATGACTATCCCCGATTTGCTGTGCCACTGAACCTGAGAGCTTCGGGGCGGTGAGCCTCAGAGTGACATCTCGTCTCAGCACCTGGTGCCGAGATAAAGCCAGTAATCTACTGTACTTCGATTAGGCAGCGAGAGCGTAGTTGTTTTCGCCAGATAAATCTTTGGTAACTATGGATTATAGAGAGCAATCACCGACTCTCTGCGTGCTTACACAACGCTTCATCCCGCTGTCAAATCCATGTCAGCCCCGGATGTGCTATTTGTTTTAATGATGCAAAGTTACAACTTTTTTCGAAAAAAACAGCTATCTGCCATTATTTTTTGATATATATGGTAAAGGAAAACTGCTTGATGGGCGAAAAATCGAAAAAAAAGCAGTATCTTTGCAATAAAATTTAAAAACTTGCGTTTTATAGATGTGGGTTCGCTTGACAACCTGAGAAAGCGGATCCATGTTTTTAAAACGTGAAAACTCATGATACAGACTTTGGCAATTAACACAGAAGATACAGATATAAAAGATGGCATGAACATATTCGGGAAAGCTTTGAAGAGAGGTCTCGATATATTTGTGTCGTTTCTGGGCCTACTATTTCTCTCACCTGTCTTTCTCTATGTTTACATCAAACTGCGCCGTCAGCATGATGGTCCTGTGCTTTTCCGCCAGGAACGCATTGGCAAGGGCGGCAAGCCTTTCAATATCCTGAAGTTCCGTACCATGCATGTGAACAGCGAGAAGGATGACACCCCCCAGCTGGCAAAGGTGGGCGACAAGCGCCTGACCCCCGTGGGTAAGTTCCTGCGCGAGCATCACCTTGACGAGCTGCCTCAGCTGTGGAACGTGCTTGTGGGCGACATGTCGTTTGTGGGTCCACGACCTGAACGACAGTATTTCATTGACCAGATTATGAAGGAGAATCCCGACTATGAACTGCTTTACCAGATTCGTCCGGGCATAACCTCCATGGCCACCATCTATAATGGCTATACCGACACGATGGAGAAGATGCTCATCCGCTTACAGATGGACCTTGACTATCTGCACCGCCGTTCGCTGTGGTATGATGCCAAGATTGTATTCACTACTGTTAAACTATTAGTTAATGGCAAAAAGTTCTAATATGATAAAGAGACTATCGCTTGTTCTGGCGCTCATCCTGGTGGGCGCCATTGGTGTTTTTGCTCAGTCGATGACCGACGACCAGATCATCAAGTACATCCAGAAGGAAAACGATAAGGGAACCAGTCAGCAGGAAATAGTGACTGAGTTGATAAAAAGAGGTGTGACCACCACACAGTTGCAGAGAGTGCGCCGCAAGGCTCAGTCGATGAAGGAGACGCAGCAGAATGGTGGAAGTCTGATAGGCAACACCAAGCCCTCGACGAAGCGCACGCAGTATGACCAGTATGGACAGCCTATTGACCCGGATGACCAGATGAGAAACACCCCCATGGGCATCAACCAGAGTGCATTCTATGAGGAGCCTGACGACTCGCTGATGATGCTGATGAATGAGAAGGACAACTCGCGCAAGGTGTTTGGACGTGACATCTTCAACAAGCAGAACCTCACCTTCCAGCCCAGTACCAACATGGCAACGCCCAAGAACTACATACTCGGCCCTGGCGACCAGGTGGTGATAGACGTATGGGGTGCCAGTCAGCAGACTTTCACGGAGACCATCTCGCCCGATGGCAACATCACCATAGAGGGTGTAGGTCTGATTCGTCTGGGTGGCATGAGCGTGAGCCAGGCCAGGTCGGCCTTGAAGAGCCGACTGGGACAGTCGTTCAGCGGTTGCCAGTTCAACCTCTCGGTAGGCGATATCCGCACCATCCAGGTGCAGGTGGCAGGTGAGGTGAACATGCCCGGTACCTATAGCCTGAGCAGTCTTTCGAGTGCCTTCAATGCCCTCTATGCGGCAGGAGGTATCAACGACAATGGTACCCTGCGTAACATCAAGGTGTATCGCAGAGGACGCCTGATAAGCAATGTCGATGTGTATGACTATATCATCAACGGCAACTCGTCGGGCGACGTGCAGTTGCAGGACAACGATATCATCGTGGTGGGTCCCTATGACTGCCTTGTCAACGTGATGGGTAAGGTAAAGCGCCCCATGTGGTATGAGATGAAGAGCACCGAGAGCGTGAAGCAGCTGATGATGTACAGCGGTGGCTTTACTGGTGATGCGTACACCGACAAGGTGCGTCTGACCCGTAAGGCAGGTGCAGAATACAGCGTGTTCACCATTGGTGAGTTCGAGATGGCATCGTTCAACCTCAAGGACCTTGACGAGGTGCAGGTGGACAGCGTGCGTGCCCGCTTCAGCAATATGGTGGAGGTGCGTGGTGCCGTGAAGCATAGCGGTATGTATCAGTTGGGTGGCAACATACAGACGGTGCGCGAGCTGCTTCTGGCCTGCGACGGTCTGGCAGAGGATGCCTATCAGGAGCGTGCCGTGATGCATCGCCAGAAGGATGACCTCACCCTGGAGGCTATGAGCCTGGACGTGAAGGGCATCCTGAATGGAACTGCTGCCGACGTGCCCTTGAAGAACAACGACATGGTTTTCATTCCCAGCAAGACAGAGATGCTGGGCGAGCGTAAGCTTACCATAGATGGTGAGGTGGTTTATCCCGGTGTGTACCCCTATGCCGAGAAAACTACCATCCGTGATATTATCCTGCAATCGGGTGGTCTGACCGAAGCAGGTTCGTTGGCCCGTGTGGACGTGTTCCGTCGCTTGCGTGATGCGAAGGCTGTGACCGACACCCGTCGTTCTGCCGAGAGTTTCTCGTTCAGCCTGGATGAGACGTACGGACTGGTTAAGGACACCACCTTCTACCTTATGCCCTTTGACGAGGTGTATGTGCGCAAGAGTCCTGCCTATGAGGCACAGCAGAATGTCACCGTCCGAGGACAGGTGAACTTTGCTGGTCAGTACAGTATGACCTCAAAGGACTACCGCCTCTCTGACCTTATTAAGGCTGCCGGTGGTTTTACCCAATTGGCCTATGTGCCTGGAGCACGACTGGTGCGTAAGATGACGGAGGATGAGAAACTGCAGCGCGACAAGTCGCTTGAGCAGGCTCAGATTCAGATGTACGAGGAGAGCTTGAAGAAGGATGTGACAGCAAGTTTTGAACAGATGGATACCTTGCTCAATATGAAAATGAGTATGGACGACTCTTACCCCGTGGCCCTCGACCTGGAGGCAGCTATGGAGAAACCGGGAAGCCTGCAGGACATTGTGCTGCGTGAGGGTGACATCATCACCATCCCCCAGTACTCTAACACCGTGAAGATAAGCGGTGAGGTTTCTTATCCCATCTCAATGAACTATGTCAAGGGTAAGAAGCTCTCTTACTACATCAACCATGCCGGAGGCTATGGAAATAAGGCCCGCAAGAAGACCGTGTATGCGGTTTATGCCAATGGTGGAGTGGAGAAGATCAAGAAGCATCGAAGTAAGTCGATTCAACCTGGTTGTGAGATTGTGGTGCCCACGAAGCCCGAGAAGTCGGGTATGACCACCAGCGAGATTATGGCCATTGCCAGTGGTGGTGCCTCATTGGCCAGCGTAGTGGTGGCATTGATAACGTTGTTGAAGTAAGTGGAAAGCCGGTTACAGATATAAAGAGCTATGGAAGAGAAGAAAGCAAAGCTATACGATATATGTGAGATTGTAAAGACCCTATACGCCAAGAAGAAGCTGTTCTTGATAGTATGGGCCATCACGTTTGTCTTATCTTGTGCCTGGATAGTTCCACAACCTCGTTACTACTTGTGCGAGGTGTCGCTGGCACCTGAGTCGGCAGAAAGTGATATGGGTGGACTGTCTTCCCTGGCTTCGAGCATGGGACTCAACATGGGAGGAGGCAGTTCGGCAGACGCCATCTACCCACAACTCTATCCCGAACTGTTTGAATCGACCGATTTCGTGGTAGGTCTGCTGAGCATCAAGGTCAGGATGAAGGACAATCCCGAAGAGATGGATTTCTACACCTATCTGGCTGCGCACCAGAAGATCAATCCTTATCTGAAACCCATTGAATGGGTGAAGAGCTTGTTCCGTGGAACTCCCTCTGCTGCCGACCAGCGTGCCGCAAGTAGTGCCGACATCGACCCGTTCATGATGAACGAGAAGACGCGCAAGATAGTGGAGAAGGCCATGAAAAGCATCAAGTGCGACTATGACAAGACCTCCGACATCATTACGCTGAGCATTGAGACGCAGGACCCCCTGGTGAGTGCCCTAATGGCAGACAGCGTGAAGATGCGCTTGCAGAACTTCATCGTGGAGTATCGCACCAAGAAGTCGAGAGCCGACTACGAGTATTATTGCAAACTGGCCGATGAGGCTTATGAGAACTTTGACAAGTCGCGCATCGAATATGGCAACTTCTGCGACTCGCATCGTGAGATTACGCTTACCAGCTTGAACACCGTGCAGATGACGATGGAGGATGACATGCAGCAGAAGTATGAGCTCTACAAGGCCATGGTAACCCGTAGGGATGCTTCATTGGCCAAGATACAGGAATCGACCCCTGCCTTTACTACTCTGAAGAGTGCCACCGTGCCCAACCGTGCTGCAGGACCGAAGCGTATGATCTTCGTGGCCTTCATGCTGGTGCTGGCCACATTGGGCACCAGTCTTAAGGTCTTGGCCTCCTCGTTCAAGAAACTCGGAAAGTTTATGTAGTTCGTTGAGGCAGAAAAACGATATCCCGCATAATCATTATTCATAAATGAGTGTTCAGTCTTCAGTCTCCAAGCGTTTGGCAACCAACTCGGTGATGATGTACATCCGCATGATTTTCGTCATGGCGCTGAATGTGTACATGTCGCGCGTGTTGCTGAGGGCATTGGGTGTGGACGACTATGGCACCTATAATGTGGTGGGCAGCATGGTGGCGGCGTTTGATTCCATACGCTCCATGTTTATGTCCTCCTCACAGCGATACCTCAACTATGAGATGGTCAACGGAACCGCTGCCAGTCAGAAGAAGGTGTTCTGCGTGAGTGTGATTGTCAACCTCTGTCTGGCTGTACTTCTGGTTTCTGCCTTAGAGGGTATTGGCGGTTACTTTATCAATAATCAGATTAACGTAGAAGCCTCTCGCATTTCAGCCTGTTTGTGGGTGCTGCAGTTCTCCGTGCTGACCACCATCGTGGTACTTATCTCCATCCCTTATGAGGCAGCCATTGTGGCACACGAGAAGATGGGTTTTTATGCTTTTGTCTCCATATTGGATGCTGCCCTAAAGCTTTGCGTGGCTTACATGATTCAGTTTGCCACCTTCGACCAGCTCATCTTTTATGCCATGCTGTTGTTCTGCGAGGCTCTGTTCATACGCTCGCTCAATATTATTTATGCCAAGGTTCACTTCAAGGAATGTCATTTCAAGTTTATCTGGGACACGGGCTTGTTCAAGAAGATGCTTACGTTCTCGGGGTGGAACTTTCTGGGCAGTTCGTCGTATGCTTTGTCACAGAATGGCATGAACATGGTGCTCAACGTCTTTGCAGGTTCGGTGGCCAATGCAGCCCGTGGCATTGCCTATCAGGTGTATGCAGTCACCATTCAGTTGGTCAACAATGTCAGTATGGTAATCTATCCCCAATGTACCAAGTTCTTTGCAGAAGGTAACATCGCTAAGCTCTATCGCCTGGTGTTCGGGTCGAGCAAGTTCCTTTTTGAAATGCAGATGATCTTCACGCTGGTGCTGGTAACCTTTTGCCCGGAGGTGTTGTCCCTATGGCTGGGTGATTATCCCGACTATACAATCGTCTTTGTGGACCTGATATTGTTTGATGCTTTGGTCAGGTCGTTGCATTCCCCCATCGACATGCTGTTCAAGAGTCATGCGCTCATGAAGTGGTACCAGATAGCCGAGAGCGTGGTTTACCTGCTGCCTTTGGGTGTGGCCTATGTGCTGCTCTCGCAAGGCCTTCATTGCAGTTATGCCTTTATATGCCTGCTGGTCTTTGATGTCATCGACATGGTGGCCATCGTGCTGCTGAGCAAGAAGCAGATGGACTTCCCCATCTGGCGATATGTGGTCAAGGTAGTGCTGCCATGTGTCATACAGGTGGCTATGCTGCTGGCGTTCTACTATGTGACGACTTTCGTGGTAGAGTTGGGCTTCTGGCAGAAGATGGCTTCTGTATGCGCCTTCATGGTGCTGTTGCTTTTACACTTTTTCCTGCTGTTCCTTGATGCAGAAGAGAGGAATATGCTGATGAAACTGATAAGGAGGAGGTAGCTATGTGGAAGTATTCTGTGATTGACTTTTCGCGTTGCCTGGGCCTGTTTGTATGTGCCCTGCTCTCGATGTTCTTCTGCGAGGACATCATCTACGACCAGTTGCATTGCAGCATTTTTGTGTGTGCCAATATGCTGGTGTGCCTTTTGGCAGTATGGACGGTCAATCGCATGTCACCCTTCTTCCTGTTCTGGTGTGCTTACGTGTTCATCTTCATCGGAGGAAGGTTTTGGTCATATCTTCTCAATCCGTTGGTGGATATTCGGGCGGGCAACTTCTTCGATACCACGCCTTTGAAGAACGAGATATGGTCTGACACCATTCACTATGTGCTATTGTTCATCTATGCCGGCACACTGGGCTACTGCCTCTATCCCCGCGACAGGGAGAAGGCAGAGCGTACGATGGAAAAAGCCCCTGCACATGATGTGTATGTGCAGCTTACGGAGTATGCCTTCTGGCCTCTGGCTGCCATGACCCTTATACGCAGTTTGCTGGCCTACCGCAATGCTGCCTCGGCAGGTGGCTACCTGGCCATGTACTCGGGACAGACGCAGGAGTATTCCTCGGGTTCCAGTTTCTTTGATATGATTTACGTTACCTTCTTTGCCTTTGCCCTGACATGGGGTACCAAGTGGCAGAAGATACGTTATGTGGGTGTGTTTGCCCTTGCTGCGTTGATCAATATCCTTATTGGACAGCGTGGTATGTTTGGTGCATTTATGCTCTTTGCCATCTGGCTTATCACGAGTTATTTCCATATCAGTCTGAAGAAAGTGGTTCCTGCGGCATTAGTGTCTCTGGTTCTGCTGTATGTCATCTCGATGAACTCCATCCGTAATGCGGGTGTGAATATGATAGAAAACCAGACGCCCATACAGCTGGCATCCCTCTTCCTCTATGACCAGGGTATATCGCTAAGCGTATTCTCCCAGTCGATGGAGGTGACGGGCTATCCGGTCATTGCCTACTTCCAGTCGTTCATACCTGGTTTCTCGTTCTTCTGCTCTCTGTTCAGTTCCGTGCCATTGGAGTCGTATGACGTATCCTTCCAGAACTATCTGGCTTATACGCTTAACTCCTATTTCTTTACTGCGGGCAATGGACTTGGGTGGACTTTTCTGGGTGATTTGTTCCTCTTCTCAGGAGGATGTATGTGGGTATTCACGCTCATAGCCTTAGGCTTTGGGTTGCTGTGCCATGGCATAGAGTTCCGCTCAAGATACTCGCCTTTGTGTGCCGTGTTTGTGTATGCCGTGTTTACACGCTTCATGATGTTGCCCCGCAACTCCATTGCTACGGTGATACCCTTTTTAGCTTATGTGTTTATCATCTATGTGCTCTTCGTCTTGACTGCTAATTACCTACAGAACAAGCAGAATAAAAAGGAGGAGTGTGACAAAGTGGAAGAATGAAACTATGAATCCAAGGAAACTGAGAGACCTCGTGCACCTGTGTAGTGCAATGCTGTTTGTGTGGATGTACATCCCTCACATATTGCTCTATGCACTCAACGTAAAGCGTTGTCGCACCATGCTCAATACTGACATGCCACGCATGAAGGCACGCATAAATGTGTCGATGTGCCATTTTGTGGCTTTGATATACCTGCTGCACCACGATGCCTGCTTCCGCAGCTGGTTCTACTATCGTGTAGGAGCTGTCTGTGCCATGTTGGTGGGATGGTATCGCCCTGGTAAGAAAGACTTCATCATCTCATATTCAACTAAGATAGGCAAGAACTTTGCCTTTGCCCACCCCTATGCCACCGTGCTGAATGCCGAGGTGATAGGCGACAACTGCAGTTGCCTGCAATGCTCCACCATTGGCAGCACCGTCAAGGGGCGCCCCTATATTGGCAATAATGTGGACCTTGGTGCCAATGTGGTGCTGATAGGACCTGTACACATTGGCGACAATGTGCAGATTGGTGCCGGTAGTGTGGTGGTGAAAGACATTCCCAGTAACTCGGTGGCTGTGGGAAACCCTGCCCATGTAGTAAAAAGTTTACCTCCTATTACCCCTCAACTCCAACAGAATAAATGAAACGAATCCTTTTTATATCGCAATACCTCAATCGTTTTGGCACGGAAGCCTTTATGATGAGTGTGTTTCGTGGAGTGGACAAGAGCCGCTTTGCCGTTGACTTCTTGCTTTTCTCAAAGCAGGAGACCGATTATAGTCGTGAGGTGGAAGCTGCTGGGGGAAGGGTGTTCCGGGTGACCTGTCGTCGCGAATCGATGTGGGCTTGGCATAAAGAGTTAAAGGCTTTCTTCAAGGCACATGCCCAGGAGTATCATGCCATCCACTTCTGCAGCAACAGTCTTACCAGTATGGCACCCATCTACTATGCCCATCAGTATGGCATACCTGTGTTGGTGGTGCATGCCCATAGTTCTTCGTCGAGCGGATTGCACAATCGTGTGCTCCATCGCCTGAAACGTGGTTATGTAAAACGTATTACTACCCATCATTTTGCATGCTCAACGGAAGCGGGAAAATGGTTTTTTGGCAATTCTCCTTCTGTTGTGATCAAGAATGGTGTGGAAACACCACGCTACCGTTTTGACACGACCGTCAGAGAGCGTGTGCGCAAGTCGTTGGGCATAGACGAGGGCGTGCCTGTGCTGGGACATGTGGGACGTTTCAGCATAGAGAAAAACCAATCGTTCATACTTGATGTCTTTGCCTGTTTCCGACAGAAGTGTAAGGGTGCTGCCAAACTGATGCTGGTAGGCAATGGTCCGCTTCATGAGGAGATGAAAGCAAAGGCGCAGACGCTTGGCATACAAGACGATGTGCTGTTTCTGGGTGAACGCAGCGATGTCAACGAACTGATGCAAGCCATGGATGTCTTCGTGATGCCTTCCACCTTCGAGGGACTTCCCTTCGTCTTGGTGGAGGCTCAATGCGCGGCTTTGCCTTGTGTCATCTCCGATGTCATAAGTCGTGATATTTGCATCACCCCTAATGTGACTTATCAGTCTTTGCAACAGAGTGCTTCGGAAT
This sequence comes from Bacteroidaceae bacterium, assembly GCA_024401185.1. GTDB lineage: Bacteria > Bacteroidota > Bacteroidia > Bacteroidales > Bacteroidaceae > Physcousia. Next base: position 11,190 of record JAKSLO010000078.1, read on the forward strand.
GGGCTACTACCATTGCAGGTGTGCTTGATGGCTATACCCGTACCGACACCTCTGGCATTATTGCCGAAGCTGGCTACTCGATAGCAGATACCATCAAGTATCTGGAACAGGTGTATGATGGACTGTAGGTCTTGTGTGATAGATGGAATGTTATAGTGATAGATGTCAAGTAGGACGAGTTAAAGGCTGTTTGCACGTATGAAGATTCTTTATGTCATAAAAGACCTCGATATTGGTGGTGCACAAAGACTGGTGTCTGAGTTGCTTCCTTTAATCAGAGAAGAGCATGAAGTGGATTTGCTGCTCTTTCAGGAAGAGATCAACCTGTTTTCCAAGAAGGTGCACGATGCTGGTATTCGCGTCATCTGCCAGAAGGCCAGTTTGAAAAATCCTATGTCTATATGGAGGTTGCGCAAGGTTATCCGTCAATACGATCTGGTGCATGTGCATTTGTTTCCTGAACTCTATTTGTCCGCCTTGGCGGCATGGGGCACAAAGGTTCCATTGGTGTTTACCGAACATAGTACGTCAAATCGCAGACGTGGAAAGGCGTATCTCCGTCCCCTTGAGAAGTGGATGTATCACCGTTACAAGCGCATTATCACTATCAGCCAGCAAACGCAGGATGCCTTGATGCAATGGGTACAGGCTCGTCCCACCGACAAGCGTTTTGTGGTGATTGAAAATGGCATCGATACAGAAGCCTTCAGACGTGTGCAAAAGTCGGTAGATTCGCAGGACAACGACAACATAGGGCAGGAAGCCAAATCCGTCTGCCAAATTATCATGGTGTCGCGCTTTGTAGAGGCTAAAGACCAAGAGACGGTGATACGGGCCATGAAGCATTTGGATGCCACGTTCCACTTGAGCTTTGTGGGCGATGGAGAAAGAATGCCTGTGTGTCAGCAGCTGGTGAAAGACATGGGAGTAGAGGAACGTGTGTCTTTCTTAGGACGTAGTGCAGACATTCCTTCCTTGGTGTGTAAGGCAGACATTGGCGTGCAGTCGTCGCATTGGGAAGGCTTCGGCTTGACTGCCGTAGAGTTGATGGCAGCAGGCTTGCCTGTGGTAGCTACCGACGTACCCGGCTTGAAGCAGGTGGTAGAGAATGCCGGGTTGCTCTTTGACGCTGGCGATGACAAGCAGTTGGCTCAGCACATCAAGGAACTGGCCACAAACAAGACACTATATCACGACGTTTCGAAAAGATGCCAGCAACGCTCTGCGCAGTATGACATCTCGGTTACTGCCCATCGCTATTCGCGGTTGTATCATGAAGTGAAAGGAAGCCATTAGGCTCGTTGGCCTTGAGCAGTCCCATGCCATAGTGCCCCTCGTCCTTGGCAGAGTAGTAAAGCGAGTAGCCTTCGGGTGTTTTCACCAAACTGCTGCGATAGAGCTTTGCATCCCAATGGTCGTGACGTGGTTTGAGCATGATGACAGGTTCCGTCCATTGATGGTTGTCCACCGACTCGCTGTAGAACAAGCACCAGTCATCTTGCTGGTTGTAGCCCTTCACCATCATGCACAGTATGTATTTCCCCTCTTCGTGTATGATGTCCATGTGCCAGGGAAAGAATCGTTTCCCCTCAAGGGCATAGTTGAGGGCAATGTCATGGCTGTACTGCCATTGGTTGCCTTGCTGACTGGTATAGTACTCCATGGCTTTTTTACGCAGGTTGACCACCCAAATGTGGTATTCTCCATTCTCGTAGATTATCGTAGGACTGAGAAACAGAGCACAGTTTCCCGACTCATCGTTCACCATCACCTCCTCCTTCTCTCCCCATTCCTTGCCGTTCTTTGAACATTTGCGGTAGATGATTTCCTTTTGGTTCTTCTCGTCGGCATAGCGGAACCACAATTCCAGCTCGCCAGTGTCATAGTTGTACACCAGGTGGGTGTCGGAATTATACTTCAACTTTCTGTCCTTAGGCACGTCAAGTGGGTTTTTGCTTACGTTCTGCCATCTCAATCCGTCGTCGGAATATGCCACGCAGGGATTCTCGTATTTTGGGTCACCGCAAGGGTAGGGGGTATAGGCTATCCAGTAGTGATGGCCGAAAAGTCCGTCGGCAAAGTACAGTACCTTGGGGTGCACGTTCTCCTGGTTGCCATAGCAATTGGTAATGCCAAGGAAATCAGTATAGTACTCGCCCGATGGATGGACGATGGCGTCATCCTGACAGGACGGCAATGCCAGCAGTATGCATGCCAATGCGGCGATAATCGTTTTAAGTTTCATAGTGCAGTTGCCTTTCAGTAAGTAATGGTGAAATAATAAGTCCCGAAAGATTTGGTATGTATTTTTGAGATAGTTTTGCGCTGTCTTGAAGGACGGCATTTTGCACGTCT
>JAKSLO010000079.1 GCA_024401185.1 Bacteroidaceae bacterium
TTAACTCCTTTTAACTCCCTAAGTTTCAACCACCCAAAGGGTGGGAAACTTCAGTAAAAATAAAAATCCAGCAAAAATCGTTCATGTGCATAGTATGCCCCCTCGGGGGTTAGGGGGGCTTCAGGGTTATAGGAGCTTTTCTCGCGTACCTCCCAAAATGTTAAACTTCGTTAAACTACCATGATTTTGATTGTTGTTTATATTTTTATTCGTAATTTTGAACACGAAAGATAAAACCGAAGCAAATCAACAAAAACAAGCTAATTACTAATTAAAATTCAATATTATGAAAAAGTTTTTCACATTGTTTCTGCTGATGGCAACCACAGTCATCGCATCAGCACAGGTTAAGAAAGTGTCTATTCTTGGCGACTCGTATTCCACATTCCAGGGTGCCAATCCTGAAGGCTATGCTCCATTCTACCCTAACGACCGCAATGATGTGACCGACGTGGCACAGACATGGTGGAGCCTCTACATCAAGGCAATGGGCTATACGCTCGAGAAGAACAACTCATGGGGCGGTACTACCATCTGCAACACGGGTTACGGACACAGGGACGTTACGACCAACTCCTTCAATGCTCGTGCTGATCTTCTTGGCAATCCCGACATCATCTTCCTCTTTGGTGGCACCAATGACGCGTGGGCAAACGCTCCTATTGGCGAGTACCAATATGCCGACTGGACAGACGCTGACTGCAAAGCCTTCCGTCCTGCCCTGGCTTGTCTGCTCAACAAGCTGCACACCCTCTACCCCAAGGCAAAGATCTACTCCATACTTAACTCCGAGCTCAAGGAGGAGATCAATGAGTCGAGCCGTGAGATTTGCAAGCACTACAACGTGCCACTCATCGAACTCGTTGACATCGAGAAGCAGAACGGACATCCTTCTATCAAGGGTATGCAGGCTATCTGCGACCAGCTGATGAAGGCCATCAAGTAATGCAGATTTTTTGTTTCCTCGTGACGCAGCAATTGTTACGTCGCGAGGAAACAAAAATGGTGTCACAGTTGTGACAGCACTTCCACACAAGGGTAACATAGTAACTGCTGATACTATGTTACCCTTGTTCGTCTTGTCTGCAAGACAATACTTCATTTTTTCACCTATTCTCGCACTATTTTTACCATCTTTTTTGTATCTTTGCAAACGTTACTAACAAATCAAATACGAATGAAAGAATCATTCCAATAAACTTATGGCAAAGAAAGAACAAAATACCATCTCGATAGGATTCGAGGATAAGATTTGGAAGGCGGCCGACGTGCTGCGCGGCAACCTCAATGCGGCCGAGTATGAGGGCGTGGTGCTGGGGCTCATCTTCCTGAAGTACATCAGCGACAAGTTCGAGGAGAAATACCAGGAGCTGAAGGAGGATGAGTATGCCGACGAGGAGGACCGCGACGAGTACCTGGCCGAGAACGTCTTCTTCGTGCCGAAGGAAGCCCGATGGCAGGTCATCAGCGAGTCGGCCCACACCCCCGAGGTGGGTATCCACATCGACAATGCCATGCTGGCCATCGAGAAGGAGAACGACCGTCTGCGTGGTGTGCTGCCCAAGAACTTTGCCCGTCCCGAGCTGGACAAGCGCCGATTGGGCGACGTGGTGGACCTCTTCTCCAACATCGAGATGCACTCGGCAGGCGACGAGAAAGACCTGCTGGGACGCACCTACGAATACTGTTTGCAGAAGTTCGCCTCGATGGAAGGCAAGAACGCTGGCGAGTTCTACACCCCCTCGTGCATCGTGCGCACCATCGTCGAGATATTGGAACCCTACGAGGGTCGCGTTTACGACCCCTGCTGCGGTGCCGGTGGTATGTTTGTGCAGTCGGCCCGCTTCATACAGCGCCACAGCAAGAACCTGCAGAGGATAAGCATCTACGGTCAGGAGGCCAACCCCAACACGTGGAAGATGGCGCACATGAACCTCGCCATTCGCGGCTTGGAGGGCAACCTGGGCAAGGTGTATGCCGACACCTTCTTCGACGACCAGCACCCCACCTTGAAGGCCGACTTCATCATGGCCAACCCGCCCTTCAACCTCAGCGACTGGGGACAGGCTGCCCTGCAGGAGGATGCCCGTTGGCAGTATGGTCTGCCGCCCGCAAGCAATGCCAACTTTGCGTGGATACAGCACATGATACACCACCTCTCGCCCAACGGCAAGCTGGGCCTTGTGCTGGCCAACGGTGCCTTGTCGAGCCAGAGCGGTGGCGAGGGCGAAATACGCAAAGCCATTGTGGATGCCGACCTTGTGGAGGGCATCATAGCCCTGCCCTCGCAGCTCTTCTACAGCACGGGCATTCCCGTCAGCCTATGGTTCATCACGCGTGGCAAGCAGCAGGCAGGCAAAACGCTCTTCATCGATGCCCGCAACATGGGTACGATGGTGACGCGCAAGCTGAGGGAGCTGACCCCCGATGAGGACATTAAGCGCATTGCCGATACCTTCCATGCCTTCCAGCGTGGCGAGGAGGTGGACGAGAAGGGCTTCTGCGCCGCAGTAACCACGGCCGACATTGCCAAGCAGGACTACATCCTCACGCCCGGCCGCTACGTAGGCATTGCCGAGGATGAGGGCGATGGCGAACCCTTCGAGGAGAAGATGCAGCGCCTCACCACCTCGTTGTCTGCCCTCTTTGCCGAGAGCCGAGAGCAGGAGGAAGAGATCAGAAAGCAGTTGAAGAGTATTGGGTGGGAAGTGTAGATTTCAATTCATAATTCATAATTCACAATGATGGTTATGATGTAAAATGATAAAACGCAGATAATATGGCAGAGGTATTATATAAAGTTGGCGATGCCGTAACATTTGAATATTATGGCACAACGAAATCAGGTAAAGTGTTCATCGTAGATGCGCACGGAACTTTTGAGCGTCCAGGTGTCATTTCTTACGATATACTCTCCGAAGAAGAGGATGCATTATATAAACATGTTCCACAGACATGGGTAATTTAAGATGAGGATTAAGGTATGGAGTGGAAAGAATGTAAAATTGGGGATATCGGTAAGATAGTTACTGGTAAAACACCTAGAACCTCAATAAAAGAAAACTATGGAGGTACGATACCATTTCTATCTCCTTCAGATGATATGTCGTACAAGTCATCCCCCGTTACTGCGCGTACACTTACAGAGTTGGGTCTTAAAGAAGTAAAGAATTGTCTAGTTCCTACCGATTCAATTTGTGTATCTTGCATAGGTTCTGATTTGGGTAAGGTCGTCAAGGCATCAACACCACTTGTCACTAACCAACAGATAAATACAATTATTCCGTTTAATTCTGTTGATTCGGATTTTATCTATTATTTGATGACAATAGTTGGCAAAGAATTGAACTTTCTAAGTAAAACATCAACAGCTGTTCCTATTGTTAATAAATCAACATTTTCAAACTACGATATAAGAATACCAAAAAATAAAAAAGACCAGCACCGCATTGCCTCCATCCTCTCCTCTCTCGACCGCAAGATAGAGCTGAACAACAAGATCAATGCTCAACTGGAGGAGATGGCACAGGCTCTCTTCAAGAGTTGGTTCGTAGACTTCAAACCCTTCAAGGATGGCAAGTTCGTAGAAAGCGAACTCGGAATGATACCCGAAGGGTGGAGAGTGGTATCTTTAGCCGACTTGATGGACTATGCAGGAGGAAGTCAACCACCCGCATCAGAATTTATTGATGAACCTAAAGATGGCTATATTAGATTTATTCAGATCCGTGATTATGAAACAGATGCACATGTTACGTATATTCCTATTTCCAAAAGGAATAAACTATGTCATGAATATGATATTATGATTGCAAGATATGGCGCTGCATTAGGGCGCATCTGTATGGGGCTATCAGGTGCTTATAATGTTGCGTTGGCAAAAGTATTTCCTAAAAAAGCTTATTTTAGAGAATATTTAAGATCATATTTGAAAAGTGACTATTTTTATAAAACGATCAATAACAAGGGGGCAAGATGTGCTCAATCTGGATTTAATAAAAGCGACATAAGATCTTATCGTTTGGCTTTTCCTACTGATGAGGATATAGTAAAGAAATATGAATTATCTGCAATTTCTTTAATTAAGGAACAACAACAATTAAACACTCAATCCCTCCACCTCTCCCAGCTCCGTGACACCCTTCTCCCCAAGCTGATGAATGGCGAGATAGAATTATAATTATAGACTATGGCAGACAGCAACCCAGACATCCCCAAGGTGCTGAACCAGCATACCGTGATAGAGAATCTGTACTTCTACCAGAAGTCGGACGTCATCTATCAACTTGCCTTTGCCTTCTGCGACCGCTTCATCCACCTATACAAGGACCGTACACGCGACCAGGTGATACAGGCTGCACGCTCCGGCAAACAGAACTTCACAGAAGGCATGGCCGACGGACTCACCTCCACCGAGATGCAGCTAAAACTCATCAACGTGGGACGAGCCTCCCTGCAAGAATTGCGTGAGGACTTCGAGGACTACATCAAGTCGCGCCACCTACGCTTCTACCAGGCAGGTGACCCCGAGTACGACCCCATGCTCGACTACTGCCGCCGCCACAACCGCCTACAGGAATACGAGCCCTTCCTCCAGCAGTGGACCGACGAGCAGATGTGCAACTACGGCATCACCCTCTGCCGCATGGTGGACAAGATGGTAACCAGCTACCTGGAACGACTGGACAAGGAGTTCGTTACCATGGGTGGCATAAAGGAACGCATGCACCGCGCCCGCACCGGCTACCGCCAGCAGCAGGACGAGCGCCTGAAGCAACTGGAGGCAGAACGCCCCCAGCTGGAAGCGCAACTGCAAGAACTGCAGCAGCAAAAGCAAGAGCTGCAACAGCAACTGCAAGCACAGCAACAACAACTGCAAGAGCTGCAACAGCAACTGCAAGTAGCACGCGACATGGCTACCCAATGGGAAGCACGCTACAACGACCTCAAGGAACGAGCCCTGAAAGCCTACTACAGGCAGCAAGAAGAGATAGAAGAGCTGAAGAAAAGGCTGGAGGAGAAGGGCGGGAAGCACTAGAAATGCTAGAAGCTCTAGAAAATCTAGAAGTTCTAGAAACTCTAGAAGCTCTAGAAAATCTAGAAGCTCTAGAAACCCTAGAAAATCTAGAAGCTCTAGAAAATGCAAACGATTATGGCTAATAACTTTAAATACGACGAAGACGCTTACGAGCAGACGCTGATAGCCCTGCTGCGTGACGAGCTGGGCTACCAGTACGAGTACGGCCCCGACGTGGAGCGCGACGTGCAGGAGCCGTGGCATCCCGATATGTGCACCGAGGTGGCACGCATCAACAAGGGGGTGCCGGCCGAGGCCGTGGCTGAGGCACTGCGACAGCTGACAACGCTGAACGATGCCTCGCTGCTGCAAAGGAACGAGACCTTCATGGAATGGCTGCAAGGCGGTCTGCCCGTGACGGTGCCCATTGCGGGCGAGCAGCGAAGCTATCTGGTGCGCCTCGTGGACTACGACCAGCCGCTGGCCAACACCTTCCGCGTGGTGAACCAATGGCGTGTGGAGGAGTTGGAGAACAAGCGACTGGACATGTGCGTGATGGTGAACGGCATGCCACTGGTGGTCATCGAACTGAAGACGGCCATCAACGAGGACGTGGACATACACGATGCCTACGCCCAGGTGAAGAACTACCAACAGGTGCTGCCGAGGCTCTTCACCTACAACGCCTTCAACGTGATAAGCGACATGACGGAGACGCGTGCCGGTTCGCTGACCGCCAAGGAGAGCCGCTACATGGAGTGGAAGGTTTGTGACAGCCGAACGGATTCTAGAGGTTCTAGAGAGTCTGGGGATTCTAGAGGTTCTAGAGAGTCTAGGGATTCTAGAGGTTCTAGGGATTCTAGAGCCTTGGCCGGCAAGACAGCGAATGGCCTCTACGAGACCACCCTGGTGGCCGACTATGCCACCTTCTTCCGTGGCATCTTTGAGAAGCGCCGCCTCGTGGACATTCTGCACAACTTCATCCTCTTCGACAACAACCAGGGGGCGCAGATCAAGATACTCACCGCCTACCACCAATACTACGCCGTGAACAAGGCCCTGCTGCGTGCCAAAGAGGCACTGGCAGGCAACGGCAAGATAGGTGTGTTCTGGCACACGCAGGGCTCGGGCAAGAGCCTCTCGATGGTGTTCCTGGCGCAGCTGCTCATCCAGCAGGTGCCCGAGGTGACGCTGGTGGTGGTGACCGACCGCAAGGACTTGGACAACCAGCTCTTCGCACAGTTTAGCCGCTGCCAGAAGTTCCTTCGCCAGACGCCCGTCAAGGCCGAGAGCCGCGAAGGGTTACGCGAGCTGCTGAGAGGCCGCCAGGCCGGTGGGGTGATATTTACGACGATACAGAAATTTGAGGAGGAGGAGACTATAGTTTCTAAAGATTCTAGAGCTTCTAGCATTTCTAGAGATTCTAGAGATTCTAGAGCTTCTAGAGATTCTAGAGATTCTAGAGCTTCTAGAGATACTAGCATTTCTAGAGATTCTAGTTCTTCTAGCGTTCTCTGCGAGCGCCGTAACATCATCGTAATGACCGACGAGGCACACCGCAGCCAGTATGGCGAGGAGCGCTGGGATGCCAAGACGGGCACGATGAAGAAGGGATTCAGCCAGAAGATGCGCGAAGCCCTGCCCGGAGCCTCGTTCATAGGCTTCACGGGCACGCCCATCAGCGACCGCGACCGCGACACGGAGGAGGTGTTCGGCAACTACATCGACATCTACGACATGAGTCAGGCAGTGGACGATGGCGCCACACGCCCCGTGTACTACGAGAGCCGCGTGGTGAACCTGAAGCTGGACGAGGAGGCACTGAAGTTGCTGGATACCGAGTTTGAGGCACTGAAGGACGAGGGGGCCACCGACGATCAGATCAAGCAGGCCAAGCAGGAGCACTCGCGCCTACAGGTGCTACTGGGCGAGGAGGACACCATCGACTCGCTGGTGCGCGACATACTGCAGCACTACGAGGACAACCGAGCCAACGTGTGTACGGGCAAGGCTATGATAGTGGCCCTGACGCGCGAGATAGGCATCAAGATATACAAGAAGATCATGCAGCTGCGCCCGACGTGGGGCGAGAAGGTGAAGCTGGTGATGACAAACTCGAACCAAGACCCCGAGGAGTGGAAGCAGTACCTGGGCACGGACAAGGACAAGCAAGAGCTGGCACGCCGCTTCAAGGACGATGACGACGAGATGAAGATAGCCATCGTGAGGGATATGTGGCTGACGGGCTTCGACGTGCCTTCGCTCAGCACGATGTACGTGTTCAAGCCTATGAGCGGGCACAACCTGATGCAGGCCATAGCCCGCGTGAACCGTGTCTTCCCCGGCAAGGAGGGCGGACTGATTGTGGATTACGTGGGCATAGCGCAAGCCTTGAAGGCTGCCATGCACCAATATACCAACCGTGACCGCCAGCGCTTTGGCGACCCCGACATTGCCAAGACGGCCTTGCTGAAGTGGCAGGAGGAACTGGAGATATGCCGCGACCTGCTGCACGGCTTCGACTACAAGCCCTTCCTGACGGGCGACAATGCGACAAAGGGCAACATCATCATGCAGGGTGTGAACTTCCTGACCCATCCCACAAAGGAGGCGCAGCGCAAGGACTTCGTGGAGCATAGCGGCAAATTGCATAACGCCACGACGCTGTGCCGCTCGCTGCTGGGCGACGTGCAGAAGCTGGAGCAGTGCTACATGGATGCGGTGCGCGTGACGCTGGTAAGGCTGAGCCAGAAGGGCAAGATAAGCCGCAGGGAGATAAACGAGCGCATCGGCGAACTGCTGCGGCAGAGCGTGAAGAGCGAGGGTGTGATAAACCTCTTCGGCGATCATCAGCTGGAGTTCTCGCTCTTCGACGAGGCCTTCATGGAGGAGATAAAGGGCATGAAGGAGAAGAACCTGGCCGTGGAGCTGCTGACGAAGCTGCTGAAGGAGAAGATCAAGGAGAAGATGCGCAGCAACGTGGTGCAGAGCGACCTCTTCAGCGACATGCTGAACCGCAGCCTCTCGAACTACCTGAAGGGAATGCTGACCAACGAGGAGGTGATAGCCGAGCTGCTGAAGATGGCCGAGAAGATAAAGGCCGACGAGGCACAGGGCAACGCGCTGGGACTGACACCAGAGGAGAAGGCCTTCTACGACGCACTGAGCACCCCCGAGGGTGTAAGGCAGGCCTACACGGACGAGGAGTTTGTGGCCCTGACGCGCGAGCTGACGGATGTCCTGCATCGCAACAAGACGATAGACTGGAACAAGAAGGAGTCGGCACGTGCCTCGATGCGCGTGATGGTGAAACGACTGCTGAAGAAATACAAGTATCCGCCCGAGGGACAGGAGAAGGCGCTGGAGACCGTGATGCGCCAATGCGACCACTGGGCGGACCAGGAGGTCTATACCCCCGTCGGAGAGAAGAGGACCATCACCGCCAGCCTGCGCAACTACGACATGACCGAAAGCCATGGTATGCTGCAAGCTGCCGAGGATGAGATGAGATACGGAAAATAAAGATTCAGTACTCGTGGTAGAATAGTCATCGAAAAAGAAGCATCCCCAATCCAAGACACCAACGTGCCATGGATTGGGGATGCTGTTTGTGGGTGCTATGCCTTTTAATACTCAATTATGAATCCATATTCATACGCTTTGTTTCCAGGCAAGGTGTACTGAGGGAAGGTACGACCACCCCACGCATTGATGCCACCCACGCCATGCACGTTAAGGTCGATGTTGAGGTGCATCAAACCATCGCGACTCACATCCTGCGGATGACGCAGATACTTGTCAAGCTCCTCGTCGGCATAGTCGTGAGCATTGAAGCAGAGTGGCTGGAGGCCTCTGATGTAGAGTTTGTGATGAGCGGTGTTGAGCTCGATGAAACGTGTGTCGCAACGGTAGCCGTTGTCTTGCGGACGAATATACTCCGTCTCGAACTCGCTGAGTTTCTTGAAGTTCATACCCAGATGCTGTGAGAGTTTGCGGTCAGGGTAGTTCTCCTCAGGGCCACGGCCATACCAACCAACGAGGTTGTCGGCACTGGCAATGGCTGTGCGCATACCGAACTTAGGGATGAGAGGAATGTCGTCCTGCAAGGGCTTGTAGGCGGCCTTTACCAGCAACTGACCCTCATTATTTATAATGTAGGTAAGCGAGTAGTCGGCACCCACAGGAAGGGAGAACGCAAAGGTGAAGGTCGCCATGCCTTTGCCCTTAGCAATCTTCATGTCCTTCAACGTGCGCTGTTCGGCACAGGTCATCCACACACTGGTACGCTCCCTGAATCCAGCTTTCCACTGGTTGTCGTTCTCTGGCTTCCAGAAGTATGGTTCGAGTGGCTGAGCAAGGAGGTTTTCTCCGTCTGCAACAATCTGACGCAGAGCACCATTCTTGGCATCGATGGTAACCGAACCGGTGCTTGTGGCAATGCTTATCTCCGTATCGTTAGCCGTGACCTTAGGAGTCTTTTTCGATTTCTCAATGCCTGTTGGATATGCTGCTTCTTCGATGACAAACTGCTCATGAGCCACCACCATGCCCTTCTTGCCCCATTCCGTGTCGTTACGCAAAAGCGCCTGCACCAGCATAAGGCTGTCTGTGCCAGGATAGCGGTAGCTTACCATTTGGTAGTCAAAATCATCCACATTCACAAACGGATCCACACTCCACTTCTTCACTTCTCCCTTCTCATAGCTGAAATGGATTGGCTGATACACATACTGCACCTCGTAGAAATGAGGATTTGGCTTGCGGTCGGGCCCCACCAAACCGTTGATGAGGAAGCAATCGTCGTTTGGCTTATCGCCAAAGTCGCCACCGTATGCCCAGAACTCATCATCGTGCTTGGACAGCTCTGAAGTGTGAGGTCTTCCGAGCAGAACGTTTCGGGAACCATCGTTGTCAACTGTCAATTGTCCATTATCCTTTGGCATAGCGATGCCCTGATCTACCCAATCCCAGATGGCAGCACCACAGATGCTCGAATCGGCATAGATGACATCCCAATACTCCTTGAAGTTGCCCATAGAATTGCCCATGGCATGCGCATACTCGCGAGCTATCACAGGCATTTGCGTCTCGTTCCTTGCCATGTTGCGCAACTCCTCTGGCGAAGGATAGCCGAAATCGTGGAGGGCAGAATGCTTTGGGTCGCCGTCATAGAACGGCAGACGAGTGGGATCCATTCGCTCGATGGTGTCCTTCATTGCCTGGAGGTTAGGACCCACGCCACCCTCGTTGCCCAGCGACCAGAACACCACCGAAGCGTGGTTCTTGTCGCGCTGCACAAGGCTTACGGCTCTGTCCACATGAGCATCCTTCCAGTCGGGTTGATTGCCCATGTACTGGTTGGCATAGCCATAGCCATGGCTCTCCTGGTTGGCTTCGTCCATTACGAAGATGCCATAGCGGTCGCACAGCTCGTAGAGATAAGGATCGTCGGGATAGTGTGATGTGCGCAGGAAGTTGATGTTGCATTGTTTCATCAAGGCAATGTCCTTCTTGTAGGTGGCACGGTCAACGTATCGACCAGTGCGAGGGTGGTGGTCATGACGGTTCACGCCACGCAGCTTCACGTTCTTGCCGTTAATCTTTAGCACATCGCCCACAATCTCCACCTTCTTAAAGCCCGTCAGGTAGTCGAAATGCTCACCTGCCGCGTCGATGCTGACATTATATAAGAAAGGATAATGAGCCGACCATAGATGCACCAACGGCAACTTCTCCGACAGCTGCACCTCTACTGTGTCGCCAGCAGCAATCTTCTCTATTTTTGTTTCAAGTTGGTTATAACCAATCTTGACACTTACAGGCACATCCTTAACTGCTTTCTTGCCTGTGTTGCAAACCTTGACATTGGCAGTGAAGATGCCAGGAATCATATTATTGCCTTTGTCTTCTTCGAGCAAAGGTATGGAAGTCAACTTATAGTCGGCAATATGCACCAAAGGGCGCACCCAGAGCTGCACAGGGCGGAAGATGCCGCTCAGTCGCCACATGTCCTGATCCTCCAAATAGCTGCCATCGCTCCAACGATACACCTCGACAGCAAGCCTGTTGCGGCCTTCGTGCACAAAGGGAGTCACATCAAACTCGGCAGGCGACATGGAGTTCTGGCTGTAGCCAACTTTCTTGCCGTTTACCCACACATACATTGCCGACTTCACGCCACCGAAATGCAGAATGAGGTTCTGCGCCATCATGTCCGTTGTCACGTCAAACTCAGTAACATACGAACCTACAGGATTGCGATGGTCGTATGCAAACCAATCGCGTGGCGGTTCGCTGGTAACGTATGGTTCATTGCGCTGGAAGGGGTATGGGATGTTGGTGTAGATAGGCTTGCCATAGCCCTGCATCTGCCAGTTGCCAGGCACCGCTATCCTATCCCACCCCGTCACATCATAGTCTTCCTTGTAGAACTCTACTGGACGCGAATCAGGATCCTTCGACCAATGAAATGCCCACTTACCATCGAGTGACACAATCTCCTTGCACTCACTTTCGCGCGATGGCAATTGTAACGTGGCATGATAAGGCAGTTTGTTTATTCCCAGCACATGAGGATTCTCCCAGTCATGTTGCTGTGCATTAGCGCATGTCGTCACGCCAAGAGCAACTGTCAGCGCAAGTGATTTGTAAGAAACTTTCATTTTGTTTTTGTTTTAGTATTTGTGGTTCTTTGTTATTGTGGTTCTTCATCAATTTAGTTGATTTTTTATTGCCAAAGCAAGAAATCTTAACTTCGTAGAAATCTTAAGTGGAAATTTCTTCAAATAGATTTCTTCAAAAAGATTTCTAGCCGAAGGCTATAAAAAGTTTCAACGAAATTAAAGAAGACCCGTTATTGTTTTAGTTAATCATAAATACAATACTTGTATTGCGATAATATCATGATATCAATGTAATGCCGAGTCATCACTGACTACAAATTACGGCATAAAGTTACCACAAATATTTTAATTGCAGCAACTTTATGCCGAAAAAGTTTGATTTTGTCTGTGTTTTTATGAAAAGATAAGGTTTTACCCCTACCCTTTTACACGACAAGAAGAATTATTTTTTACTATTTATAACATTTATTGAGTATCCTCTTTAGCAGGTTTTCAAACAAATCGAGGGAGCGTGGGTCGGCATTGATGTCGAGGAGATTGCCCTGCTGGTCGAAGAGCTTGTAGGTTGGGAAATGTTTTACCTGAAGGTAGTTCTCTACAGCCTTCTGCTGCACGTCGGGCAAGTTATAGTGTACCACATTGTCGCCCGTGATGTTGTATTCCTTGATGACAGTCTTCCAGCTCTCCTCAGGCGAACGGTTGGCGAGGTAGAGATAAACAATAGGATAATCCTTCAAGCGCTCATATTCCTCCTGCGAATGCGCGAGTGCCTCCTTGCAATTGTTACGTCAGGACATAGCAAAACGAATAATTAATCTTGACACAGAAAACGCCAAAACACCTCAAAATCGTCATTTTCATCGGGATGAAAACCTTCGGGAATATAACGGGTTACTTACGGGTTTATATCGGGAATACATCGGGAAGACTACGGAATGAGAAAAAAATTGTACAAAAATTGATTCACAGAAAAGAGGCAAGCGCTTTTGACTTCATTAACATCCTAATAACTTCCATAAGGTGCGAAACTTCAGTTACTTATTTGCTTCGTTATATTGTTCGTCCGTTACAGGTTCGAGCCATTCGTTGCTCTCGGGATCTCCCACATGCACATGGCTTGCAAGGTGTTGGAACCATGAGTTCTTGGTTGCTCCGTGCCAATGCTTTGCTCCTTCAGGGATGTCGATGATGTCACCTGCATGGAGTCGGATGGCAGGTTTGCCCCATTCCTGATAGATGCCTTCACCGCTGACGCAGATAAGTATCTGATGTGCGCCGTGGTGAACGTGCCAGTTATTGCGACAACCTGGCTCGAAGGTTACGTTGGCATAATTAGCGACCCCCTCCTGACCTCCCCGAGGGGAGGAATCTGATTGCAAGTTCTTTGGAGTGATTGGGGCGAGGTAACTCTGTCCTGTGAAATACTGAGCGTAGGCATCGTTAGGATTGCCTTTTGGCCAAGAGCCAGCTTGTGCATCAGCGGAGGCATCGCATTGTGAGAGGCCATTATCAGAAAGGAACTTACATAGTTCATCAACTACTTCCTGACTATTGCCCATATTAACGGCACCTGCTTTGTGTGCAGCAAGCTGAGGTGCAACGCCTTTGAGTGCGGAGAGTGCTGCAACGGTAACAATCTCGCGGTCGGCTGGTGTGAGTTGATCGCCAGCGAAGATGTCACCAAAGAGGTGTGCCTTCAGATAATAGTCGT
>JAKSLO010000008.1 GCA_024401185.1 Bacteroidaceae bacterium
CCAGCATGCATAGATATGCGAGTTTTTTAGGGGTTGACGAATTAATAGAAGTACCATTGCAACATCTGCACACCGTCTTTAAGGACGACAACCACTCACACACATACAAACCACCCAAAAGGGTGGGTAAAAATGTCAGATGTTATTGAAAGACAGAACAAGGCTGTCCTCCTCGTGCGTCAAATGGAAATCGCCCTCTCCGATAATATCCATGCCAAGCAACACGTCCGTGGTGATGAGTGGAGCATCAATAGCATTTATACGATTAAAGCGTATCTCGTCATTGATCACTACATCGATCTTATATACATTTCTCATCTGAGGACGGCCATCATAACCAGATACTTTCATGAAGTCGGTAGGGATAAGCCCCAGGCGATGTACCAAAAGTTCAGAAATCACCGTGACCGTTGCACCCGTATCCCACAGACAAGATTTGACAGTCACTTGATTTTCCGTGCCTTCTTTGGTTGCATAGTGCTCCACATCAATCGTACAATCAGTGGTAGGCTTGTTTATGCCCCAAGGCATTCTGTATCTGAACTTTCCCATAAGTTTAGAAGGCGCAGTTTACGGTCTGCACCACATCCAATCCCCCTGCCACGCACTTGTGCAGCAAGAAGTGGCCTGCCCCAAAGTTCTTTACAGCAAAGTCATAGGCTTCGGGTTCGTCGGCAAAGGAATGAACGGACATGGCATCGGATATGACAACATACATGCCCCCGAACTTATTTACGAGTTCATCCTCATGTTTTACATAATAGTCATAATGTGGTTGCAATGCTAACTGTGCCATAGTTATCTTCATTTGGATATTTACATCGCAAAGGTAGACATTTTGTTTGGTTCTACACAACATTTCCTTGTTAAATCTTCTAAAACATGAAAAAAAGTTGTTCGGGCGTAACTATTTGTGCAGTATTACGGATTGATTGCACATTTTTCCCAAATTTGTTGTCCAAAAGGGTTTAGCAAATCGAAGTTTGTGTGTATATAGGGTATATGACGCAAAGCAAAGGACAAATAGAGAAACTCTTCATGCAGTACCATCAGGACATGCTGCGCGTGGCCGTGATGCTGCTACACGACGAGGAGGAAGCCAAGGACATAGTGCACGATGTCTTCGGCCGACTACTGCGAGGTGAAACCTTGCTTAGGGAGAAGAGCGCCAGGGCATTCCTGATGACCAGTGTGCGCAATGCCTGCCTGAATCGTATCCGCGATGCCAGGATGCAGGAGCGGGCCAAGCGCCTGTACCTGCTTGAAGCTGAGGTGGAAACGACCACTACGGAACAGCTGGAGGCGGAAAGCCGACTGCTGCTGCAAGGCATGGAGAGACTCTACCCACCCATGTGCCAAAAAATGGGTACAAGCGAAAAGCCTTGGGTACAATCGGGTACAACTGGGTACAAAGGCGGGTACAAACACTTTTTTGTACCCATTTACTTCTGATGAAACCATTGTTCGCCTACTGTTCGCCTACATGGTGCGCTCACAAATCCGTGGAGAATTGTGAGCGAACTGTGAGTGAAAGTAATGCGAAGGTAAGAGAAAAGGAGGACTCTCTCACCATGGGTAATCTCTTTGCTCGCAGAGTTGTTTATCAGACACCTCTGCGAGCTTTTGTTTCTTCCAAAAGGGTATATGGCCAGTACGTTCAATCCCTATCCTTCAGTACTGGGAATTTGGCTCTGAATGCCTGCAGGGACTCCATGCTGAGCTGGCATGTGAGGATGCCTTCTTCGTTCATGGCGACCTCGGCTTGCCGCACCCCGTAGGGGTCGATGAAGGCTGTGCCACCTGAATACTGACAGTAGGGGTCGTTGCCCACACGGTTTACGCCACACACATAGCATTGGTTCTCGATGGCACGGGCCAGCAGCAGCGTGCGCCATGCCTCCACTCGGGGGGTGGGCCATGAAGCCACGTACAGGATGCAGTCGTAGGTGAGCTGTTCGGAGTCGGCGTTGCGTGCCCAGATGGGGAAGCGCAGGTCGTAGCACACCTGCAAGAGGAAGCGCACGCCACGCCATTCCACGATGACCTTCTCCTGCCCGGGCGTGTAGCGAAGGTGCTCGCCACCATAGGTGAAGAGGTGGTGCTTGTCGTAGAAACGCACCTCGTTGGGGGTAACGAAATAAAATCGGTTGCGATAGGAGCCGTCCTGAGCCTTGATGGCAATGCTGCCGGCTATGGCAGCATCAAGACGCACTGCCATGCCCTGCATCCACTGAAGGGTGCTTCCGCTCTCACCCTCGATGGGAGAGTAGGGGGCGGCATCTGCGTCATAGTCGCCAGGAGAGGTTACAAAACCCGTGCTCCACATCTCGGGGAGCACATACACGTCGCTCTGGGGTGCCGAGAGCAGTGCCTCTTCGGCACGCTGGCGGTTGACGGATGGCTGTGCCCACTCAATGTTGCGCTGAAGGAGTGAGATATTCATTATTGATACTTAGGTTCACATTAAACTGTCGAAGGGGAAGTCGCGCTTCGTGCGGTAGGCAAGTCCCGTCATTGTGGCCATGATGTCGCCATTCTGGTTGGTGATGCGAATGTCGCAATAAGGCAGACGGTGGTGGTTGAGCACCTCGGTGCACTCTGCTGTGAGCACGTCGCCCTGTTGTGCGGATTTCAGCATGGTGATGGTATTGGAGATGCCCAGGGAGAGGATGCCCCGGCTGTTGGCCACGGCAGCAAAGGCCAGGTCGGCCAGTGTGTACATCACTCCACCCTGACATACGCCAGCCCCGTTGAGGTGGCGCTCCTGCACGGTGAGCTCGGCACGGGCATAGCCCTCGCGAATCTCTTTCAGCTGTGCACCAATGCCGCTGGCAAAGCGGTCGCCTTGGTTCAGTTTGTCGATTAGTGTTGTCACTTTGTAAGAAATAAGAGCGTACGACTAGTTCTTGAAGACACGCTTGTCGCTGACATGCTTGGCCTTGCCTGTGCTGCGCTCAATGCCGAAGGGAGGCTTGATGTGAATGTTGGGCTTAATGCCAATCAGGCTTACGATGCGGTCGAAGAGAGGCTTGATGTACTTCATCTGGTCGGCTGGATCAGAGGCGAAGAACTCGGGCTTGAGCTCTACGTCGAGGTCGAAGGTGTCTTCGTTGTTGATGCGGTCAACGGTAATGAAATAGTAAGGCTGGAAGGCAGGGAACTCGGTCAGCACAGTCTCGATCTGCGAGGGGAACACGTTGACGCCACGGATGATCATCATGTCGTCGGAACGGCCTAAGATGCGGTCCATGCGAACGGCTGTACGACCACACTTGCAGGGCTCATAGTTGAGACGTGTAAGGTCGCGTGTGCGGTAGCGCAGTATGGGCATTGCCTCCTTGCAAAGCGAGGTGAAGACGAGTTCGCCAAACTCACCGGGAGCCACCGGCTCAAGTGTTTCGGGGTTAACGATTTCGGGATAGAACATGTCCTCCCAGAGATGGGTACCATCCTGGCACTCGCATTCGCCGCCTACACCCGGTCCGCACATCTCTGTAAGGCCATAGATGTCGTAAGCCTTGATCTGCAGTTTTGTCTCCAGCTCCTTTCGCATGCCGTTCGTCCAGGGCTCTGCGCCGAAGAAGCCAGCGCGCAGCTTCATCAGCCTAACCGACACGTTGCGGCTGTTGGCAATGCTCTCGGCCAGGTGCATGGCATAGCTGGGAGTACAGCATAGAACGTTGGTGCGGAAGTCTTGCATAAGCATGATCTGCTTCTCGGTGTTTCCGGCAGAGGTGGGCAGCTGAATGGCTCCACGCATGGCAGCACCATCATGGGCACCCAGGCCACCGGTAAAGAGTCCGTAGCCGTAGCTTACCTGTACGGTGTCGCCGGGACCTACGTCGGCCACAGCCATTACACGTGCCACACCCTCAGCCCACATCTTCAGGTCGTTCTCGGTGTAGGTGTCAACCACGGGCTTTCCTGTTGTGCCTGATGAGGCGTGGATGCGACGAACCTCAGAGTGGGGGACTGCTTCAAGTCCGAAGGGATACTCATCGCGCAAGTCTTGCTTCGTGGTGAAGGGAAGCTTGCAGATGTCGTCAATCGACTTGATGTCGTCAGGACTCACGCCTGCCTCGTCCATCTTGCGACGGTAGAAGGGAACGTTCTCATAGCAACGCTTAACGGTTTTGATAAGTCTCTCGCTTTGCAGCTTTCGCATGTCTTCTCTTGACATGCACTCCATTTGTGGATTATGAATCATGGTAGTAATAATGAGTGCCCCTATCTCCTGTCGGGCGATTAGGACGGAAGTACTCTCTTAATGCTTTTTGGGGTTGCATGCAGGGACTTTGTCCGTAGGGGCTTTT
Source organism: Bacteroidaceae bacterium (assembly GCA_024401185.1). Classification (GTDB taxonomy): domain Bacteria; phylum Bacteroidota; class Bacteroidia; order Bacteroidales; family Bacteroidaceae; genus Physcousia. The sequence goes on from JAKSLO010000008.1 coordinate 4,314, forward strand.
TTAAAGTTGTTAGTGAATATTTTTCTATAGATTCTTGTTTTGTGGTTCTTCGTCAATTTGGCTGAAACTTTTATAGCCTTTGGCTAGAAATCCATTGAGGAAATTTCTACTTAAGATTTCTTGCGTTAGCAATAAAATCAACTAAACTAACGAAGAGCCGTTTTTGTGGTCAGCATCAAATTGCCTCATTCTCTCCTCAAGCACTTCGTAGAGTTCATCGCGCATGCGACTGGTACAGGCACGCACGCCAGGTTGCAGCGAGCCGGTAGTGTCGAGGTTGATACTGCTCACGCCATAGTGTATGAGTTCGGAAGCCAGTTCGCCACCCGTCATGCCGGGGTAGGAGAGCGAGAAGAAGAAGCCATCGCCAATCTCCTCGGTTACATCCTTCGGATAGGTTATCTCAAAACCGTTTCTCAGGAAGATTTCTTTCATCTTCCTGGCACGTATGGCGTACTCCTTCGTGTCCTCGATGAAATTGATCTTGCCTTCGCAACTGAGGCGAAGCATCTCGGCATAGCCATACTGGGTGGTAGCTGTGCAGCCACTGGTTATCATGTACTGAATGCTGGCAATGAAGGTGGGACCGAACACACCGCTGTCATGATAGCGCGCTACGAAGGCGGGGAAGTGACGGTCGAAGAGACGGTCGCTGATGCAGACAAGCGCCATGCGCTGTCCGGCATACGAGAATATCTTCGAACTGCTCAGCATCAACAGGTAGTTGTCGGTGTAACGCGCCACCGTACGCACGTAGGGTTCCTGATAGGGGTGTGAGAGGTCGCGACGGTTGTCCATGGCAAAGTAAGCGAGGTCCTCCATGACGATGACGTCATACTTGGTAGCCATTTCACCGATGATTTGCAGCTCTTCCTCCTCTAATGAAATCCAGGCAGGGTTGTTGGGGTTGGAGTACACAATGGCAGCCACATCGCCGTCGCGCAGTTCCTCATCGAGTTTGGCTCGCAAAGCCTGTCCGCGGTAGGAATAGATGTCGAACTCCTTCCACTCGATGCCGAGAATGCGCAGTTGCGACTTCTGAATAGGGAATCCGGGGTCGATAAAGAGCACCTTGCCCATCTCGGGGTAAGACTTGCGTTGGCAGCAGGCAATGAAGCTGCCAAACGAACCAGCCACACTACCCACGGTAGGCAGACAGGCACGAGGTGAGATGTCCACGTTGATAAAAGCCTTGACAAACTCGCTGGCAGCTTCCTTCAACTCCTTGATGCCTGCAGCGGCAGGATACTGGCTGCCTATGCCGCTGTCGAGAGCTCTTTTCTCGGCTTCCACACCATAATGGTTGATAGGCAGACCAGGGCTGCCTTGATCCATGCGTATAAAGGGAATGCCGGTTTTCTGCTCCAGGTATTGGGCTACCAAGAGCGTCTCTCCGATGGTGGCATGGCTGAGGTCGGCTACGTGATTGACACTTGCAGCCTCTCTGACTAATTCTTCGCTGAATATTTTCATAATGCCATGCTAAAGGTTTACTTTTCGGGCTGCTTCCACGCCTTGGTCGAAGGCTTTCAGATTGGCCTCCACCACAGCTTCACCCTTGCGTGCAAAGACAACGGCAATGGCTTGACGAAGCTGTTCTACGGTAAGAATCTCGATATAGGGGGCCGCCATGCCCAGCAGTACCATGTTGGCACCACGGGCATTGCCGCAATCCTTTGCCACGGCATCAATGTCGAGTTTCACCACGCTGGGCAGCGCATCGAGTTCGGCTTGCATGGCTTTCTCATCAGGATAATTGGGGATGTTGATGAAAGGCACGCTGTTGCTCACTACTGTACCCTTGGGTGAAAGGTATGCCAGATAGCGCAGGCATTCCATGGGTTCCATTGATATGATGACATCAGTACCTGCTTGTGGAATGAGGTCGCTCCAAATGGGGTCGGTACTGAGTCGTAGGTTCGACTGCACATCGCCACCGCGCTGGCTCATGCCATGCACCTCGGCTTGTTTGAGGTAGATGCCCGCTTCTGTGGCTGCTTGTCCTATGATGGTTGCGATGGAGAGGATGCCTTGTCCGCCTACACCGCAAAGAATAATGTCTTTTTTCATGTCATTTCCTGCTTTCTTCCCTTAGCCAAAAGGAACTTGCCTTTGGCTTTTGTGGGGTGAAAAGGTGATAGGGATTTTTACTTGTTGTTTTTGTTTTCTCTTGCGTGTCGGGCAAATGTCTGAATACATTCACGACGGGGGATGATGACGCTCACACCCTCGTAGGCAATCTCATCGCGTATAGTTTGGGCGATGGCGGGAATGTTCTTGGGCAGGGGAGTCACCACGTGCAGGTGTGCTGGGTCCATGCCTAAGCCCAGACAGATGGCTTCATACTTGTTGAGTCCTGCCGAGTCTTGTCCGCCAGTCATGCCTGTAGTGAGATTGTCGCTGATGATGACGGTGATGGGACTGTTGTCGTTGATGGCATCCAGCAAGCCAGTCATGCCACTATGCGTAAATGTAGAGTCGCCAATGACTGCTATGGCAGGACGCAAACCTGCGTCGGCAGCTCCCTTTGCCATGGTGATGCTTGCACCCATGTCCACACAGCTACTCAAGGCTTTGAAGGGAGGTAAGGCTCCCAGCGTATAGCATCCGATGTCGCCAAACACGCGGGCATCGGGATATTCGTCAATGATTTCGCGCAAAGCCCCGTACACATCACGATGTCCGCATCCTTGACAGAGCTGTGGCGGGCGTCCTGCCAGATGGGTAGCAGGAGCAAAGTGCACGTCGTTGCTCTTTCCCAATGCTGCGGCCACGTTGTCGGGATTCAGTTCGCCAGTACGAGGCAAATCGCCTGTGAGACGACCCTTTACGGGGTAACCAGTGCCCAGCAGAGCCTTTACATCTTGCTCTACCACAGGCTGTCCGTCTTCAATGACGATGATGGCATCGTTCTCGGCAGCCATTTGCTGAATCTGTTTGACGGGTAGGGGATATTGCGAGACTTTCAGGATGTTGCCCTCGTTGCCAATGGCTTCCTTCACATAGTTATAGGCAATGCCACAGGCTATGATACCCAGTTTGCCATCGCCTCCCTTTTCCACCTTATTAAATATAGACTGCTCTGCGGCCTCCTCCATCAAGGGTTGCTTCTCAAGCAAGGCAGCATACTTCCTGCGTGCAATGCCTGGCAGTAGTACCCATTGGTCGGTAGAAGCCGACAAGGGGTTCTGCTCTCTGGCTTCGCTGATTTCCACGGCTGCACGACTGTGAGCCAGACGGGTCACGATGCGCAAAAGCACGGGTTCCTTGATGGTTTCGCTCAGTTCGAAGGCATTCTTCATCACATCGTAGCACTCCTGTTGGTTGCTGGGTTCGAAGATGGGAATGAGTGCAAACTTGCCATAGAAACGGCTATCCTGTTCGTTTTGGCTGCTGTGCATGGAGGGGTCATCGGCTGCCAGTACTACAAGTCCGCCGTTGACACCCGTAATGGCGCTGTTGACAAAAGCATCGGCACACACATTCATGCCTACATGCTTCATGCACACTAAAGCTCGTTTGCCGGCATAGCTCATGCCGAGGGCAGCCTCCATGGCGGTCTTCTCATTGGTGCACCATCTACTGCGAATGCCTTTTGCTATGGCTTCCTTGTTGGTTTGAATAAATTCCGTGATTTCGGTCGAAGGTGTACCAGGATAAGCATACACACCGCTCAATCCGGCGTGGATGGCACCCAATGCTACGGCTTCGTCACCTAACAATAATAGTTTTTCCATGTATTAACGTGTTGTTTTTAAATATTTAAGGGGCAATGAGTATTATATTGATTTCAAGGTGCAAGTTTTTCTGGCTTTCCTGTTTTTCCTGATTGTTTTTGTGGATTGCATGGCTTTCCAGTATCCCTATTCGTCAAGTATCTCAAGTGCCTTATTTTCTTCAGCTTCCATTTCCTCCCTTTCACCGGGCTCTTTGTCCTTTATGCCACAAAGGTGAAGGATGCCGTGAATGATGACGCGATGCAGTTCCCGGTCATAGGTGGCATTGAATTTCTCTGCATTGGTTCTTACGGTGTCCAATGAGATGTAGATGTCACCGGCAATACGGCTCCCCTCACTATAGTCAAACCCTATGTGGTCGGTATAGTAGTCGTGTCCCACGAATTCCCTGTTGAGTTCAAGGATGCGTTCATCGTCCACAAAGATATAGTTGATATCGCCTACCTTTAGGTTGAAGGTGGCAGCCACACGCTCTATCCATCTTACCACCTTAGGTTGGTCGATGGATGGCATCTCCGTGTTTTGAACATTAAAGGTAATCATCATTGCAGCAGTTCTACAGCCTTCTTCACCATTTCGTTGTCGGCATAGATTATCTGGAAGTATTCCGACATGTCCCAGATGTCACGGGCAGCAAGAGCTTTCAGCGTACGCTTTACCTGGGGAATGGTGGCATTGCGTTCCTCGTCATCCTTGGGGGCTATCTTCTGCTTCTTAGCGTCTTCGAAGAGCTTTTCTATTACATCGTCGGGCATCTCAAAGTTGGCATTGAAATCCTCAAAGGTGGTGTACTGCTTGGCAAGCTTCTTGCGATTCTTGTCCATGTAGTGCAGATTGGTGTTGACGATGAGGCTCTTGGCTGAAATCTCGCGATAGAAGCGAGTGTAAAGGGTTGTGTCGAGGGGAATGAAGTAGTCGGGCATAATGCCACCGCCACCATATACGGTACGATGTTCGCGAAGTGTCTGGAACTTCAGCGAGTCGGGGAAGTGGATGCTGTCTGCATTTGTCAGCTCGCCATTGTTCAAGCGGTTCAGCACGTCCTTGTGGTATTCCTCCTTGTTGCCCAGCTCATAGGGTTTCTGCACACAACGTCCGGTTGGAGTGTAGTAGTGTGAGATGGTAAGACGAATCATCGAACCATCAGGAAGGTCAATGGGACGCTGAACGAGTCCCTTTCCGAAAGAGCGGCGACCTACTACCAAACCTCTGTCCTGGTCCTGGATGGCACCAGAGAGAATCTCGGCAGCCGATGCGCTGTATTCATCGATCAGTACCACAATCTTGCCAGCAAACAAGTTGCCTCCTGTGCTTCGGAACTCTTGGCGTGGCACGTTGCGTCCCTTTGTATATACGATGAGGTCGTTCTTTTGCAGGAACTCGCTGGCAATCTCGGCTGCAGCATTGAGGTAACCTCCACCATTTTGCTGAAGGTCGATGATGAGCGACTCCATGCCCTTTGCCTTCAGCTCGTTGACAGCTTTGACCACCTCGTCATGGGTGGTTTGTCCGAAGCTGCTGAAACGCACAAGTCCGATGGTGGGTGTCACCATGTAGGCAGCGTCGAGAGTGGTGACGGGAATCTTATCGCGTGTCACGGTAAAATAGACAATGTCCTTGATACCTTCGCGCTTGATGCCCAGCTTCACCTTTGAGTTCTTGGGACCACGAAGGCGACGCATGATTTCCTCGCGCGACATCTTCACGCCGGCAATGGCCGTGTCGTTTACGTTCACGATGCGGTCACCAGCCAGGATGCCTACCTTCTCAGAAGGTCCCTTTGATACTGGTTGTATGACGAGTAGTGTGTCGTCAAGCATGTTGAACTGTACGCCAATGCCCTCGAATGAGCCTTGCAAGGGTTCGTTGAGCGATTTCGTCTCCTTGGCATTGCTATAGGCCGAGTGGGGGTCGAGCTTTGAAAGCATGCCATTGATGGCATCCTCCACCAGTTTGTCACAATCCACGCTGTCCACGTAGAAGTTGTTCGTCATCACGGTGGCCATGATGAGTTTGCGCATTGCCTCATCCATGCGTGAGGAAGTCTGTGCACATAGCTGGGTGGGGGTAAGTATTGCTACGAAAGCAAGTGCGATGTATGCTGCTATTCTTTTCATTTTTATATGTTGAAACCCGATGTAAAACCATCGGGAACAGTGGTTATTTAGTTTTATTGTTTATTTATTTGACCGTTGTCTGTTGTTTGTTGTCCGTTGACTATTGACTGTTGTCCGTTGTCAACTAAACCATAAACTGACTGGTATCATGCCCAAAGTGCTGAAGTTCGCGCACCACGCTGCTGCTGATGCTCGCCAGTTCGGGACGTGCAAAGAGCACTACCGTTTCAATACCCGAAAGCTTATGGTTCACGTCGGCCATTTGCAGCTCGTACTCATAGTCTTTTATGCTGCGCACGCTGCGAAGGATGGCACAGGCATCATACTGCCGAGCCACTTCGATGGTGAGGCAGCTATAGGTGACGACCTCTACGCGGGCATCGTCGGCATAGAGTGTCTTGAGGCTTGACAACCGGCTTTCCACGTCGCCTTCCGCTACTTTCTGCTCGTTGTAGCCAATGGCAATGATCATCTTGTCGAAAAGCTGCAAGCCGCGTTCTACAATGTCTGCATGCCCCTTGGTGAAGGGGTTGAATGACCCAGGAAAAATAACTGTTCTCATACCTTGTATTCTTTTTCTTCTTCCATCTCCTCCTCTGCCAGGTCTTCCTCGATGACGAGGTTGTCGATGATGAAGTTCTGACGGTCCATCGTGTTCTTTCCCATATAGTATTCAAGGAGTTCGGCCACTTGGTCACTCTTGTTGAGCGTAACCTGTTCCAGGCGAATGTCGGGACCTATGAAGTGGCGGAACTCATCGGGTGAAATCTCGCCCAGACCTTTGAATCGGGTAATTTCAGGGTCGGGTCCCAGATCGTTGATGGCTTGCTGTCGCTCCTCCTCGCTATAGCAGTATTGTGTCACGAAGTCGTTTCCAAAACTGATACTACGCTTGGGGCCACGTGAGTTGTCGTCCTCATCGTGTGTCTTCAGCTCCTTCTCAATGGCCTCAAGCTTCTTCTTGCCAATCTTCGATTTACGGTTACGTACACGGAAAAGAGGCGTCTGGAGTATGTAAACATGCCCCTTCTTGATAAGGTCAGGGAAGAATTGCAGGAAGAAGGTAATCATCAGTAGGCGGATGTGCATTCCATCCACATCGGCATCGGTGGCCACGATGACCTTGTTGTAGCGCAGGGTGTCGAGTCCGTCCTCAATGTCAAGGGCAGCTTGCAGCAGGTTGAACTCCTCATTCTCGTAGCACACCTTCTTGGTCATGCCAAAGCAGTTGAGGGGCTTTCCGCGAAGCGAGAACACGGCTTGTGTGTTTACGTCACGGCTTTTGGTGATGCTTCCGCTTGCCGAGTCGCCCTCGGTGATGAATATGCACGACTCTTCCTTGAGGTCACCCTTCGAGTCGGACAAGTGTACACGGCAGTCGCGCAACTTGCGGTTGTGCATGTTGGCCTTCTTCGACATCTCGCGAGCCTTCTTGGCTACACCCGCCATGGCCTTGCGTTCGCGCTCACTCTCCTGAGCCTTGGCTATGATGACATCTGCCACGTCGGTGTTGCGGTGCAGGTAGTTGTTGACCTGCTCCTTCACGAAGTCGCCGATAAACTTGTCTATCGACACGCCACCTTCGGGAGCCGTGGTGGTGGAGCCCAGTTTCACTTTCGTCTGACTCTCGAATACGGGTTCCTGTATGTTGATGCTGACGGCTGCCACGATGCCATTTCGGATATCGCTGTAGTCGAACGACTTGCCGCTGTAGTCTTTGATGGCTTCGGCTATGTATTTCTTGAAGGCTGCTTGATGCGTTCCTCCCAGGGAGGTATGCTGACCATTGACGAATGAATAGTATTCTTCTCCATTCTGGCGGCAATGGGTAAAGGCAATCTCGATGTCCTCGCCCGTGATGTGCACCACGTCATAGAGTGGGGTGGCTGTCATGCGGTCGGTTAGCAAGTCGCTCAAACCATTGCGTGAGATAATGCGACGGCCGTTGAAGATGATGGCAAGGCCCGTGTTCAGGTAGGTGTAGTTGCGCAACTTCACCTCTATGAACTCGTTACGGAATGAATAGTGCTTGAAAAGCGAACTGTCGGGCTCAAAGTAAATGTAGGTGCCATTCTCCTCTTCCGTGGCCTCGGTGACGTCGCTTTGCAGTACGCCCTGCTTGAAGACGGCACGACGAACCTGTCCGTCACGGAAACTATGAGCCTCGAAGTTAAGGCTCAGCGCATTGACGGCCTTCAAACCCACACCATTCAGTCCTACGCTCTTCTGGAAAGCTTTTGAGTCGTACTTACCACCCGTGTTGAGCATCGACACAGCCTTGACCAAACTGCCCAAGGGGATGCCTCGGCCGTAGTCGCGTATGCTGCAACGCAGTTGGTCGGTAATCTCCACCTCGATGCGTTTGCCGGCTCCCATCTTGAATTCGTCGATACTGTTGTCGATGACCTCTTTCAGCAGCACGTAGATACCGTCATCTACTTGTGAGCCATCACCCAGTTTACCGATGTACATACCGGGGCGCAGGCGCAGGTGCTCCATGTCGGAGAGGTGTCGGATGTTATCCTCGTTGTAGGAGACAGACCTAACTGGACTTTCTCCTTCACTTTGTGACACCTCCCCGTCTATGGGGAGGGATTGGTTTGATTTTATCTCTTGTTGACTGTTTGCCATGTCACTCAATTATTCCTTGTTTATTTCTCTTAACTATGAACTATGGACTATGAACTATTTTACAAAGGCTTTGTGTAGCAGTTTCTCTTTTTGTGAATCTCGCACTCCAGATATGCCCATTGGTCCTGGCTCTTGTTGTTGTCCTCGAGTTGCAAGTGTGTTTCTGCCCACTTGAAGCCCATTTCGGCACCGATGGGGATGAGGTCGGCAAACAACATGGCGTTGACACCCTTGCCCTGATACTCGGGAATGACACCCACGAGCAGCAGGTCGAGATATTCCGAACGTCCGCTCTTGCACTTGAGCGTGCGCAGCAAGTGCCACCAGCCGAAGGGGAAGAGCTTGCCCTTTGCCTTCTGCAGGGCGTATGAGAGTGACCCCATGCCCACACCCATGGCCACTACCTCGTTCTGCTCATTCTCTACCAGCGTGAGAAGTCGCATATCGATGAATCTCAGGTAGTTGTCCACGTATGTATCAATCTGACGGGGAGTCAGTTCGCTAAAGCCATAGAGTGGTGCGTATGCCTTGTTGATGACGTTGAACACCTTCTGTCCGTAGTTCAGCTTCTTTATCTCGTCCACGTTCTTGAACTTACGTACGTGCAGGTTGGAGCGTTTCTTCACGATTTCTGCCATGCGGAAGAACTTCTGATCCTGGGCATGGTGTCCTTCGCGAGGGATGGTCACCTTGCGTTCTACCCAACCCACCTCTTTCTGAAATCCGAGCTTTTCCATGTGCACGGGGTAGTAGGGATAGTTATAGATGGTGGCCATGGTGCTGAGTTGGTCAAAACCTTCAATCAGCATACCTTCGGGGTCCATGTCAGTAAAACCGAGAGGACCCACTACGTTCTCCATGCCACGCTCCTTTCCCCACTGGCTCACAGCATCGATAAGCGCCTTGCTTACCTCGATGTCATCAATGAAGTCGATCCAGCCAAATCGAACATTCTTTACATTCCATGTCTTGTTGGCCTTGTCGTTGATGATGGCGGCTACTCTACCCACAATCTTGCCGTCCTTGTAGGCAAGAAACTGTTCTGAGGTGCAGAACTCGTAGGCGGCGTTTTTCTCAGGGTTGAATGTGTCGAGTGTATCCTCCAGAAAGTCGGGTACAGCATACTTGTTGTCCTTATACAATTCGTAGTTGAAACGGATGAATTGCTTCAATTCTTTCTTTGTTTCAACTTTTTTGATGGTTATTTGAGAATTGCTCATCGAATTAACGTTTGTTTTTTGAGGTATATATTTATACAAAGGTACGCAAAATTGGTGGTTTTTCTGTGTTTTTGAGGCGTTTTTATATTTTTTTAAATAAAATATGTAAAAAATGCTTAAAACTTTTGGTTAAAAGTGCAAAACAAGCTAAATTTGCCTAATAGTTTGGTGTTATTGAGGATTTTACGCACCAATAGATGCAAATGGGGTTTGCGATGGCAAAAGCATACAGACCTCAAAACAGATATGGCTAAAACGAACTAAATTATCTAAAAAAATATTTATGAAAAGTTTGAAAAGACTCCTTACAGTAGCTCTTTCGGCTACTTTGGCTACCGCTCCTGCAATGGCTCAGGGTGCGGGTGACAATGGTCTTGACTACCAGCCCTACCCTCACATGTTTGTAGGACTTCAGGGTGGTGCTCAGACCACATTCACCAATTTTGACAATTCTAAGTTGATCACTCCCACGGCAAGCCTTAGCTTCGGTGCTTGGTTTACCTCTGTCGTAGGTGCCCGTCTGCATGTCAATGGTTTGTGGAACAAGGGTGGTATTCACACTTCTTATGATGCAAAATATTCCTATAAGTATGTGACAACCGACCTCGATTTGATGGTCAACCTGTTTACCCTCTTTGGCCAGAAGGATTACTATCCTCTCAGCGTATCTCTGATTGGTGGTATCGGTCTGAATACTGCATGGGAGAACGATCATGCCTTGACTTTGAAGAGCGCTATGCCCTTGGCATGGGATGGTACCCGTTTGAGCCACAATGCTCGCATCGGTGCTATGCTCAACTATGATATCTGCAAGAACTTCGCAGTAAACCTTGAAGTGGCTGCCAATAGCCTTTCTGACCGTTACAACAGCAAGGTGGCAAGCAAGGATGACTGGCAGGTTACCGCTCAGCTGGGTGTGGCTTACAAGTTCGGTTTCAAGAAGTCTGAGCCCGTTGTGCTGATGGATCTTATTCCCGAGCCCGAACCCATTGAGACATGGGAGACCGTTATCGATACCACTTGGTACGATGACATCACCTATCGTGATGTAGTGAAGGAAGGTGACATCGACAAGCGCATCTTCTTCAACATTGCTGCCAGCGACGTTGAGAGCACCGACGCTCAGATTGAGGCTGTTGCCAACTTCCTGAAGGAGGTTCAGAACGGCGAGATCATCATTACCTCTTTCGCTGATAAGGGTACTGGTAATCCCAAGAAGAACATGGGTTACTCTAAGTCTCGTGCCGAGAAGACCAAGAAGGCTCTTATTGCAAAGGGTGTTAATCCCAAGATGATCAAGAAGGTAGAGTGGAAGGGTGACACCGTTCAGCCCTATCCCGATGACAACGACAAGAACCGTTTGAGCATCATCACCGGTCATGGTATCTACAAGCAGCAGGAAGAGGTTGTAACCAGAAAGTTCAAGACCAACGAGCGTCGTGTGAAGAAGGTTCTTCCTCCCGATCCTAACGAGGTAGAGCGTGTTCGCAAGGCAAACGAGGAGATTATACAGAAGGCTAAGTCAATCCGCTCAAAGCTTAATGAAGCACAGAAAGAGCAGATGCGTAAGTATGACGAGTACCTGGCTAAGATCAAGCGCTAAAAAACAGGTTCGTCGTCCAATCGTCTCAGATTGACTGCGAAAATAATGCAAGAGGGTTGTACAATGAAGTGCGACCCTCTTTTTTGTGTGCTTGAATAGCTTTCTGTCTCGAGCGAAAGGGGAAGCCTTACATGCAGTGTGGTTGTCAATTTCTTTTCCTGCTTTACATCACCCGATGCATTCCCGTAATCAACCCGAAGTCAACCCGATATCAATCCGTAATCAACCCGATGGATTCCCGTAGTATGAAATACCGATGAATGAGCTTGGTATGGAATGCTATTTGTAATAATGTTTTTGTAAACCGCAAAAAAGCGGAGAGATGTCTGGCATCTCCCCGCTCGTTATTTTGCAGGCATGAATCTTCTCCCTTTTGGAGGAGCACGATTCTCTTATGTGCTCTTTACTTTCGCTTTACTTTCACTCACAGTTCTCCACAGTTTTGTGAACGCTCCCTGAGTGCACCGTGAGTGCTGCGTGAGTAAAAGGGGTACTTTTCCAAGGGTCAGTCGAGTGTGATGGAGTTGAGCAACTCCAGTTTGCCATCGTCGATAAGCTTGATGATGAGTTCGCCAAAGAGGGTGTTCTGCCAGGCAAACCATTTGCGGGTGAACTTGCCGGCATCGTCCTTGTGGAAAGACTCGTGCATGAAGCCTGTGCCAGCTTCTGTGTTCATCAGCATCTCTATGCAGTCCTTGATTTCCTTGTCGTCGTTGCTGGTAAAGCAACGCATCATGATACTCATCTGCCAAGGCATGTCGAAGCCTATGTGAGGGCCGCCAATGCCTTCGCCCGCCTTACCGCGGAAGAAGTAGGGGTTGTCTTCGCTCCATACAAACCGACGGGTGTTGCGGTATATCTGGTCTTTTTCGGACACATCGCCCATGTAGGTCATCGACAAGAGCGAAGGCACGTTGGCATCGTCCATGATGAGTTGATTGCCAAAGCCATCCACCTCATAGGCGTAGATCATGCCGTACTTGGGATGGTTGTAGATGGCATAGCGTTGTAGTGCGTCATACACCTCGTCGGCTAAGTCTGTACAATGCTTGGCCAGGTCTTTTCTCATGTTTACCGTCTCCAGTATTTCTGCAGCATGGCGCAACTGAGTTACCGCCATGAAGTTGCTGGGTACAAGGTAGGGGAATGTGGTGGCATCGTCGCTCGGGCGGAAGGCAGATGCAATGAGGCCGATGGGCTTTACGGGAGCGCCATATCCGTCATTGATCATGGTGTCGGTGGCACGTTCCGTGCGTCGCTGGAAACGGTAGTTGCCATGCCCGTTGAGGCGTTGCTGGTCACGGAAGGTGTTGAGGATGTGGCTGATGGCCTCAATCCATGCCTCGCCAAACACACCGGTGTCGCCTGTCTGCTTCCAGTATTCATAGGCAAGGCGAATCACGTAGCAAGGCGAGTCGATTTCCCATTTGCGCTCATGCAGTTCAGGTGTCATCTCGGTAAGGTCGCTCATCCACATGCCATCCTCTTGAGGCTCGTAGTTGAACGCATTGGCATAACTGTCAATGTTGATGCACTTGAACTGTCGCAAAAGTACGCCTGCCAACATGCGTCGGAGATGCTCGTCGTGCTTGGCTAGTCGGACGTAGGGAAAGACCTGTGCCCCAGAGTCGCGCAGCCACATGGCGGGGATGTCACCAGTAAAGACAAAGGTGTCGGGATTGCCATCTTCGTCGCTCTCCTCGTAGTGAACTGTGGTGTCGAGCGTGTTGGGGAAGCAATTGGTGAACATCCAGATGAGTTTGCGATTCGACAGTTGGGCAGACACCTCTTTTATCTTGTTCTCCACTGCCTCACTCTTGAAGAGCCGGCTGTTCTTGTCGGGGCGTTGGCTTTTCCGTATCTTGATCTGATTGGCTGTATTGTCGTCTTGCTGGACGATGGAAGTAGAGGCTGTAAGTTCCTCTCCGGGTTTATGGGCATTGGCTTGCATGGATAGCGTCAACGCCAAGCTTGATAGTAAGAGTTTCATAACCGATGATGTAGATGAGATTTATCCGATGGCAATGAGTTGTATCTCAAAGACGAGGGTGGAGTTGGCGGGAATGTCGCTACCCATGGAGCGACTGCCATAGCCCATCTCGCTGGGGATGTACACTATCCAGTGGTCGCCGATGTGCATGTTGACCAGGGCAATCTGGAAACCGCTGATAAGTTCGTTTACGCGGAATGCTTCGGGGCAGTTGCGGGTGAATGAGTTGTCGAACACCTTTCCGCTGATGAGCGAACCTTTGTAGTGGCATGTGACGATGCTGCGGGGAGTCACCTCTCCCTCGCCATTACCTTCCTCCACCACTTTGTAGAGGATGCCGCCTCGTAGCTCCTTCACACCCTCCTCCTTGCGAATGTCGATGAGGAACTGCTCGTTGTTTTGCTTGTATTGTGCTTTCTTAGACATCTTGATTTATTTTTTCGATAAACTCCTTCATTCCTTCGCTTGCTCCCTTCTGTATGTGGGTAAAGCGTCGGAGGCTGTTCCATTGAACTGGTTTGGGGTCAATAAGATAGATGGGTGTATCTTCGGGTACATAGTTCAGCAGACCTGCTGCGGGATATACGTTGAGGCTGGTGCCGATGACCAGATAGATGTCGGCCTTGGTGGTTTCCATGATGGCAGGTTCAATTTCGGGAACTGACTCGCCAAACCATACGATGAAGGGGCGCAGCTGGCTGCCGTCTTCAGCTTTGTCGCCCATCTTTATCTCCAGGTTGTCTTCCGGGAGGGTACGAATGTAGCGAGGGTCGTTGGGTGAGTCGCTACTCGTTACCTTCATCAATTCACCATGCAAGTGGATGATGTGTGACGAACCGGCTCTTTCGTGCAGGTTGTCAACGTTTTGCGTGATGACGGTAATGTCGAAGTCCTTTTCGAGTTCTGCCAAAATGCGATGCCCCTCATTAGGTTCCACGTGAGGCAGTTGCATACGCCTCTCGTTGTAGAAACGGGTCATCAACTCGGGATTGCGATACCAACCCTCAATGCTGGCCACATCTTCCACTTTGTATTGTTCCCATAATCCGTTATTGTCGCGGAAAGTGCTGATACCGCTCTCGGCACTCATGCCGGCTCCGGTTAAAACAATAAGTTTCTTCTTCATGGTTCAACAATGTTTGTTGTGCCGGCACACAAGCAAAGGGCTTTTTTTTGAAGGTGCTTATGCTTGAATTATCGACACCAAAATAGTCACTTTATTATAATAATGTGCAAAAATATCAAAAAAAACGCTAATACACAAAATTATTATCAACTTTTCGGTTGCTAATTATCATTTATTTCGTACTTTTGCACCGAATTTTTTTAAACGTAATATTTAGATGAACAAGATTAGTTATGCTCTGGGCCTTGGCATTGGCCAGCAGCTTAAGAGTATGCACATTGATGGATTTAGTGTAGAAGACTTTACCCGTAGTATCTCGGACGTGTTGAATGACAAGCCTACAGAGATGAGCGCACGTGACGCTCAGCAGATGCTGAACGAGTATTTTGAGAACAAGGCAAAAGAGGATGCTCAGCAGACCATTGCTGAGGGTGCAGCCTTCTTGAAGGATAACGGAACTCGTGAAGGTGTGGTTACCACCAAGAGCGGTTTGCAGTATGAAATCCTGACCGAGGGTACTGGCAAGAGTCCCAAGGCTACCGATAAGGTTCGTTGCCACTACGAGGGCAAGTTGCTCGACGGAAGCGTGTTCGACAGCAGTTACCAGCGTGGCGAGCCTGCCGATTTTGGATTGAACCAGGTAATCGCAGGTTGGACAGAAGGCGTGCAGCTGATGAAGGAAGGTGCCAAGTTCCGCTTCTTCATTCCCTATCTCTTGGGCTATGGTGAGCGTGGTGCAGGTGCAAGCATTCCTCCCTACAGCACCCTTATCTTTGACGTTGAGTTGATCAAGGTGCTGTAAGTGTCGGGCAAGATAATGGCTCAATAAGACGAAAATTCGATGGCTTGACGGTTCGATGGTCCGATAGCTCGATAGCTCGGCGATTTGATAACTCGGCGATTCGATAACTCGATAATTCGATAACTCGAAAAAACAAAAAAATAACAATAGAAAACAAATGAAAAAGATTTCAATGTTTTTGGCTGCAGCTGCAGCCGTTGTAATGAGCTCTTGTGGTGGTAGCTCTACTCCCAAGGCTACTCTTGGAAATGGTATTGACAGCTTGTGCTATGCTTATGGTATGGATCAGGCTAATGGCTTCAATGAGTTTGCCTTCTCTGATCCCAGAGGTATGTGTCTTGACTCTGCTTACCAGAACGAACTTATCAAGGGTATTATTGATGGTGCCAACCTGGGTGGCTCGGATAGCAAGCAGGCTTACTATGCAGGTGTAGCTATCGGCCAGCAGTTGCGTAATAATGTTAATAAAGGTTTGGCTTATCGGATTTTCGGTGACGATGCCGATTCTACACAGGTTGTAAGTCTTAATGACTTCATGGCAGGTTTCATTGCTGCTATCAAGGGTGACTCTACTATTATGTCTCCTTCTGGTGTGAGAGAATTCATCACTGTGAAGATGAACGAGATCAAGGCTAAGGCTATGGAGGCTCAGTATGGTGAGTACCGCAAGCAGAACGAGGAATATATGAAGAAGATTGCCAAGGCTGATAGTGTTCAGGCTTTGGGTGGCGGCGTATATTACAAGTGCTTGGTACAGGGTAATGGTGCCATTCCTACCTTGAATGATCGCGTGAAGGTACATTATGAGGGTAAGACCATCGATGGTTCTATCTTTGACAGCAGCTACACTCGCGGCGAACCCATCGAGTTGGGTTGCAGTCAGGTAATCAAGGGTTGGACCGATGCTTTGACTCACATGCCTGTAGGCAGTAAGTGGATTCTCTACATTCCTTCTGAGGCTGGCTACGGTGCACAGGATCAGGGTCCCATCAAGCCTTTCTCTACTCTGATCTTTACGGTAGAGTTGCTTGATATCGTAAAGCAGGCTGAATAAGATTGTAGGTTACCTAAAGTCTGTAACTCAGAAAGTTATAAATATCGGCAACGGGAAAGGCTCCTTCAGTTTTTCCCGTTGTTGGCATAAAAAATAAAGATAAAGAATATGAAAACTTTGAGATTTGTCTTGGTATTGGCAGCTGCCTTGCTTTGTACGGGTGCCATGGCTAAGGATAAGAAAGTCAAGAAAAACAAGAAGAATGCTGCTCCTGTAGAAGTAGTTGACACCGTGAGCGTTGACGTGTTCAGTTTCCACATGGGACGTGCCAACACCAACGGCTTGAAGCAGTACCTGGTTCAGCGTATGGGTATTGATACTGCTTATGTCGCAGATTTTATCCAGGGCTTTGATAGCAAGCAGTTGACAGAGGCTGACAAGCGCCTGAAGGCTCGTTTGGCAGGTATTGAGATCCGTCAGCAGGTGGAGGAGACCGTTATGCCACAGATTGCCTCACAGATCAACGATTCTGTAGATTTGCTTAACCATGAGCAGTTTGTACGTGGTTTTCGTGCAGGTGTGTTGGGCGAGGACGTGCCCGGCGTAAGCATGGACAGCACCCAGGCTTTGGTACAGAAGCAAATGGATTACTATGTTAAGAGCAAGTATTCGGCCACTATCAAGGCTGGTCAGGATTACTTGGCCAAAAACGCCAAGAACAAGGATGTGGTGACCACAGAGAGCGGTTTGCAGTATAAGGTGCTGACCAAGGGCACTGGTGACATTCCTGCCGCTACCGACCGTGTGAAAGTGAACTACCGTGGTACCTTGATTGACGGTACAGAGTTTGACAGCAGCTACAAGCGTGGCGAGCCTGCCACCTTTGGCTGTAACCAGGTAATCAAGGGTTGGACAGAGGCGCTGACCATGATGCCTGTGGGTAGCAAGTGGGAAATCTACATCCCTCAGGAACTGGGTTACGGAGAGCGTGAGGCAGGAAAGATTCCTCCCTACAGTACCTTGATTTTCGAGGTAGAGTTGCTTGATATCGTAAAATAAACCAATAACCTCTCGTCACCGCTTTTTGAATGTGTTATGACAAAAGGCGAGTAAATTCGGGAGAGAATGAGGCAAAAAGACACTGAATAATGGGTTCGGTGTCTTTTTTTTTTATAAAGTGTACATTTATATTGATATTTTGTGTAACTTTGTCAAAATTAACATAACTTTTTTATGGAAAAGATTGACAATCTAGACAAGAAGATTCTTGAAATCATCTCAAACAATGCCCGCATCCCATTCAAGGATGTGGCTGCAGAATGTGGAGTGAGTCGTGCTGCTATTCACCAGCGTGTACAGCGCCTTATTGACATGAATGTCATTGTGGGCTCTGGCTATCACGTTAATCCTACCAGCTTGGGCTACAACACTTGCACCTACATCGGAATTACCCTTGAGAAGGGTTCGATGTACAAGCAGGTGTGCGAGGAGTTTGAGAAGATCCCTGAAATCGTGGAGTGCCACTTCACTACGGGTCCTTACACTATGCTGATTAAATTGTATGCCCGCGATAATGCAGACTTGATGGAATTGCTCAATAACCGTATTCAGGAGATTCCTGGCGTGATGTCAACGGAAACCCTGATCTCATTGAAGCAGAACATCAAGAAGGAAGTGCCCATAGGCCGTCAGCAAGCTGAGATGATTCCTTCCATGGAGGAAGACTGGCGCAAGATTAATGACTGATGAATTTCAACTGGAAAGAGACATACGACGAACTGCATAGCACTTTTCCGGGTTACAACGCTACCCCTTTGATAGGCATTACGGGTAATTTCGGTGAAAAAGGATGCGAATTGGCAGAAGGGTATTACCGCTCCATCTTGGCAGCGGGAGGTACTCCTGTAGTCATCCCTCCCTATGCTGAGCCTGATGCGTTGGGCACCTTGTTGGATAGGCTCGATGGCTTGATGCTGTCAGGAGGAGCAGATATCAATCCGCTCTATACAGACGAAGAGCCCTTGCCTGCCTTGCATGGCATCAATCCCAAGCGCGATGCCTCAGAACTGTTGCTGGTACGCATGGCCTATGACAGGCAGTTGCCCATTCTGGGTATTTGCCGTGGCATACAGGTGTTGGCAACTGCCCTTGATGGTTCGGTGTGGCAGGATTTGGCAACTCAGTATGTTCCTTCCTTGCAAGACGATGAAGCTGTTCAACCGCTTATCAAGCACAGTCAGAATCTTGACCGTGGCATTGCTTCGCACCGGATTGAAATAGACAGGGATTCTACGTTATATAATATAATAAAGAAGGAAACGCTTGCCGTCAATTCCTTCCATCATCAGGCTGTTCGTGAAACGGGACCTCATCTTCGTGTCACGGCACGCAGCAAGGATGGTGTCATTGAGGCGGTGGAAAGTAATGAGTACATGAGTCTCTTGGGAGTGCAATGGCATCCCGAGTGCTTTGTCTTGGAAAATGATGAGTGCATGATACCTCTGTTCCGTTGGTTGGTCAACGAAGCCTCTCTCTTTGCCAGGACACGTTGTATTCATCGACACATCCTCACGCTCGACAGTCATGAGGATACCCCTATGTTCTTTGAGCAGGGTGTACGTTTTGATCATCGCGAAAGTCATGTGCTTGTGGACCTTCACAAGATGAAAGAAGGCATGCTTGATGTAGGAATCATGGTGGCTTATCTGCCTCAAAAGGAGCGGGATGAGGCTTCGCTGCTTCAAGCCACAGCGTATGCCGATAGCGTGCTGGACAAACTGGAAGCCATGGTGAAGGCACATCCCGAACATGTAGCCATAGCATATACCCCCGATGACCTGTGTCGTTTGAAGCGAGAAGGCAAGAAGGCGGTGATGATGGGCATCGAGAATGGTTATGCCATAGGCAAGGACATCCGCAATGTGGAGCGCTTCCGCCAGCGTGGCGTGGTGTACATGACGCTTTGCCATAATGGCGACAACGACGTTTGTGATTCGGCCCGTGGCTGTGCAGAGCATGGTGGACTGAGCGATTTTGGCAAGGAAGTGGTGCGAGAGATGAATAGGGTAGGCATGATGGTTGACCTAAGCCATGCGGCAGAGTCAACATTCTGGGATGCCCTGGAGTTGAGTGCAACTCCCATTGTGTGCAGTCACAGCAGTTGCCGTGCACTATGTGACCATCCTCGCAACCTTACAGACAAGCAGATGAAAGCCTTGGCAGAGAAAGGAGGCGTCATGCAGGTCACTATCTACAAAGGATTTCTTGTGAAGGATGGTCAGGCTACGTTACGGGATGTGGTTCGCCACATCAATCATGCCGTGAAGGTAATGGGCATTGATCATGTAGGCATTGGTACCGATTTTGACGGTGATGGGGGTGTACCTGGTATTGCAAGTGCTAATGAGTTGCCCAACCTTACGCGGGCCTTGCTTCGCGAAGGATATTCTGTACAAGATTTAAGAAAATTATGGGGAGGTAACTTCTTGCGTGTGATGAGTTTGTGTCAGCATGTCTGACTAAAGCCATTTGCACCCCATTCAATTGTTAATATGTATATTGATTAGTCTTATGAGATTTTTAATTCTTCTTGCAGCGTCTTTACTGTTTGTCTCATGCGGTGGCAAACAGAAAGACAATACTCCAAAGGCCGATACCATTGCATTGGCTAAATGTCCGGATTTTGTGGCTGACAGTGCCATGAAGTATATCAACGAGCAATGTGCTTTTGGTCCTCGTGTCACGGGTACTGAGGCTCATCGTCTGTGTGGTGACTATATTGTGAATAAGTTTAAGGAGTTTGGTTGTTCGGTAACTGAACAGACGGCAGAACTGACCGCTTATAATGGTACCAAGTTGCCTGGTCGCAATATCATTGCCAGCATCAATCCTGAGAGTGCCGATCGTATCATTGTATGTGCTCACTGGGATTGCCGTCCCTGGGCAGATCATGATCCTAATGAGGAGAACCACCACACTCCCATCCTGGCTGCCAATGATGCAGCGAGTGGAGTGGCTGTGATGCTTGAAATGGCACGTTTGATGCAGAAGGAACCTTTGAAGTATGGCGTCGATTTTATCTGCTTTGATGCAGAGGACTGGGGAATGCCCGACTGGGATGAAGAGAATTATTCCAATGCCATGGATTCTTGGTGTTTGGGTTCTACATACTGGGCGCAGAATCCTCACAAGGAAAACTATTCGGCTCGCTATGGCATATTGCTCGATATGGTGGGTGGCCGTGGTTCGCAGTTTGCTATGGAGGGTGTGTCTCGTTATTTTGCTGATACCGTGGTACAGATGCTTTGGCATTTGGCTGGCCAGATAGGATTTGGTTCATTCTTCCCCCTCAAGGATGGTGGGCAGGTGCAGGATGACCATGTACCCGTAAACCAGATTGCAGGCATTCCATGTATTGATATCATACCTCATTTTGAACAGGGCCCCAGTAGTTTCGGACCCACTTGGCATACTGTTTCCGATACTCCTGAGAACATCGATCCTGCTGTTTTGAAAGCTGTGGGACAGAGTGTGATGCAGATGCTGTACAATGACAATACTAAGTGATCAATCTTATAACCGTTTTTGGAAAATGAGTATCAACGAAATACAAGACGAGGTAATTGAAGAGTTTGCCGATTTTGAAGATTGGATGGACAAATACCAGCTTCTGATTGATTTGGGAAATGAACAGCAACCTCTTGATGCACAATATAAGACAGAACAGAATCTTATAGATGGTTGTCAAAGTCGTGTGTGGTTGCAAGCCGACTTGACTGATGGCAAAGTGATTTTCCAGGCAGAGAGTGATGCCCTGATTGTAAAAGGCATCGTGGCATTGCTCATTCGAGTACTTTCCGGCCATACTCCTCAAGAGATTGTGGATGCTGATCTCTATTTTATAGAGCAGATAGGCCTTCGTGAACATCTTTCTCCTACTCGCAGCAATGGTTTGCTGGCTATGCTCAAGCAAATGAAGCTGTATGCCCTGGCCTTCAAGGCAAAGGAGGCTTAGTGTTCGGGCAATTCTCTGTTCGTCAGAGGTCGCAGTAAATTTATCTCTTCTTTGGTGCCTAATGCAAAATGTAATGAATAGGTTTGTCATTCTCATCTCTCTTTCCTTTTGTCTGTTGTTGCTTGCGTCATGCAAGGATCAAAGGGATTACTACTATACCCCTACCATCGACGTGGAGGTAAATGGAGGTACGAGTGGCGAGGTGAGCGCTCCGCTCAATGTCTCGGGTTCCACCTACACCCCTTATCAAGGTTCTGCCTATTGGGGGGAAGAGGGTAGAGCTGCCAATTCACATTATACGCCTTATGATAGTGAAGACCGCAACCTGAACTACTATCGTGGCCAGCAAGAGTAAGGCTTTTGTTTTCTGGGACAATGTGGATTGTCCTCAATTAGATCTGTAAAAGAATGAAGATTGGAAACTTGGAATTCGGTCCGTATCCTGTGTTCCTGGCTCCCATGGAGGATGTCACAGACATAGGTTTCCGTTTGCTATGTAAGCAAATGGGTGCGGCTATGGTTTATAGTGAATTTGTGGCTGCCGATGCTCTTGTTCGTCTTGTCAATAAAAGTCTGCAAAAACTGCAAGTTTGTGAAGAAGAACGTCCAGTCGTCATTCAGATTTACGGTAAGGATGTTGATTCTGTGCGTGAGGCGGCTCGCATAGTGTTTGATCAGGCTCATCCCGATGTGCTCGACCTAAATTTTGGCTGTCCGGTCAAGAAGGTGGCAGGCAAAGGTGCGGGTGCGGGTATGTTACAGAATATACCTCAGCTATTAGCTATTACCCGTGCTGTGGTGGATGCTGTTGATGTGCCCGTCACAGTAAAAACACGTTTAGGTTGGGATAACGAACATCGCATAATTGTTGATTTGGCTGAGCAACTGCAGGATTGTGGCATACAAGCGCTTACCATACATGGAAGGACGCGTGCCCAGATGTACACGGGTGAGGCAGATTGGTCGTTGATAGGAGAGGTTAAGAATAATCCTCGAATGCGTATCCCAATTATTGGCAACGGTGACATTACCACTCCCGAACGTGCCAAGGAGTGCTTTGACCGTTATGGCGTGGATGCAGTAATGATAGGACGCGCTACGTTTGGACGCCCATGGATATTTCGTGAAGTACAGGAATTCCTGCATCCCGAATTGCCCAAGACCGACATGAGTGTGGAATGGAAGATGAATATTCTGAAGGAGCAGGTGAAGCAGAGCGTGGCACGTATTGACGAGTACCGGGGTATCTTGCATATTCGTCGTCATCTGGCTGCTAGTCCTTTGTTCAAAGGCATTCCTAATTTTCGAGACATACGCATTGCCATGTTGCAAGCCGAGACTGTGGAAAGCCTCTTTGCCATACTTGACGAAATAGGTGAACGCTTGAGCCGTGTATAGCAGTATTTGGAAAAATACCGCATTAAATGAACCTAAAGTGGGTGTTTTTCCCGTCCATTATTTGCATTTTGCTAAAAAAGCGTGGAATAATTTGCTATACAGCAAAAAAAAAGGTAATTTTGTAGCGTAATTTAAGTGTGGGTGAATAACTTACTGTATATAGTTTGTTTACAATAATTGTTTTAATATGAAAAAGATAAATCCTAAGAAACTGCTTGTGTTTTTAGGTGTTGCGGCAGTGATTGGAGTAGCTGTTTATTTCATCTTCTTTTTCCAGACCACTATGGGCTTCGGTCAGGAGCAATTGGATATTATGAAGAATGCCAAGGCTAACTACGAAAAACAGAAGGGAACAGTGGCTGCCGATGAAGCTATCCAGGAACTCAATCAGGCTCTTTTCGAGGTGCGTAACAAGTACAACGAGGTGAAAGGAGAAAATGACAGCGAGACAGCAAAAGAGTTCAAGGATCTGGTCTATCCTACCTATAGCGAGTTAAAGAAACTTGTGGAAGACTACATAGAGGAAGAAATAGAAGATTTGGACTAATCCCCTTATCGGGTAAGTGAAATAACAGCCCTGCGCTGATACTTTTCCAATCTGCATATCGAATGAATCGTTCTGATTTTGAAATCATGGCTCCGGTAGGGTCGCCCGAATCTTTGGCGGCAGCTTTGCGAGCGGGAGCTGACAGTATATACTTTGGAATTGAAAATCTGAACATGAGGGCTCATTCGGCCAGCACGTTCAGCATTGACGACCTTCATCGCATCAGCGAGGAGTGTCGTCTTTGTGGTGTAAAGAGTTATCTCACCGTGAATACGATAATCTACGGTGAGGATTTGCCTTTGATGCGCCAAATATTGGATGCTGCCAAGAAGGCTGGCATCTCGGCAGTAATAGCCAGTGATGTGGCTGTCATGAACTACTGTCGTGAAATAGGACAGGAGGTTCATCTTAGTACTCAACTCAACATCAGCAATATTGAAGCTTTGAAATTCTATGCTCAGTTTGCTGATGTGGTAGTGCTGGCACGTGAACTGAATGTGGAGCAGGTGGCAGATATTTACAGGCAGATTACGGAGCAGAACATTTGTGGTCCCAGTGGCAAACAGATTCGTATAGAGATGTTCTGCCATGGCGCCCTTTGCATGGCGGTGAGTGGTAAGTGCTATCTCAGCTTGCAAAACATGGGACGATCTGCTAATCGTGGTGAGTGCATGCAAATCTGCCGACGTGGTTACACGGTGCGCGACCGTGAAACGGATATCGAATTGGATATTGACAACAAGTACATCATGAGTCCCAAGGATTTGAAGACAATCCGCTTCATCGATCGTTTGATGGGAGCTGGAGTAAGGGTCTTCAAGATTGAGGGACGTGCCCGTGGAGCAGAATACGTGGACACTGTAGTTTGCTGCTATCGTGAGGCTATTGATGCTGTGTTGGAAGATAAGGCAAATGGGGTGGATGGAACATCCTTTTCCGATGCTCGGAAAGACGAGTGGGACAAGCGTCTAAGCACAGTGTTCAATCGTGGTTTCTGGGATGGATATTATCAAGGACAGCGAATGGGTGAGTGGAGTGACAAACCGGGTTCGGTGGCCACGGAGAAGAAGGTTTACTGTGCCAAAGGTATTCGTTACTATAGCAAACTCAAAGTGGCAGAGTTTAAGGTAGAGGCTTCACCCTTGCATGTAGGCGACCGCATTCTCATTACAGGCCCGACTACAGGTGCCCTTTATATGACGGTTGACGAGATACGCTATGATTTGAAACCCGTAGATGACGCACGTCAGGGGTGGCGTGTCAGCATTCCTGTAGAAAAAAAGATTCGTCCAAGTGATAAACTTTATATTTTGATAGAGAATGATAAATGATGTGTTGACAAAAGCTGTTAGCCAGTTGTCGGATACGGCCACATTGAAAGGACTATTTCATGAACATCGTGACAACGACCCCTTGCCCTCAGGTAAGGACTTAGGCACAATTGTGAATCTGTGTCGCTCTATATTGTTTCCCGGATTTTATGGCATGTCAACCATCAACAGCCGTACATTGGAGTACCATATTGGAGTGAATACCGAGAGCCTTTATGACTTGTTGTCACAGCAAATACTGGCTGGCTTGTGTTTCTCTTCAACCTCTAAGTGCAATTGTTCTTCGAATGAAGTTCTCAAGCAAAAGGCTCAGGAGTTGGCAGCTGAGTTCATCTCCCGTTTACCCCAGATTCGCGAGATATTGGCTACCGATGTAGAGGCTGCATACAATGGCGATCCTGCGGCAGAGAGTTTCGGCGAAATTATCAGTTGCTATCCCATCATTAAGGCTATTACCAACTATCGCATTGCTCATGAGTTGATGCAGATAGGTGTACCTCTGATACCCCGAATCATCTCGGAGATGGCACATAGTGAGACGGGTATCGACATACATCCCGGTGCACAGATTGGCCATCATTTCACCATCGACCATGGAACGGGTGTGGTGATTGGCGCTACTTGCATCATTGGCAACAATGTCAAACTCTATCAAGGAGTAACTCTGGGTGCTAAGAGTTTTCCGCTTGATGAAAACGGTAATCCTATCAAGGGAATACCCCGTCATCCTATTCTGGAGGACAATGTCATTGTGTATAGCAATGCTACCATTCTGGGACGCATCACTATTGCCCATGACACCATTATTGGTGGTAACCTTTGGGTGACTGACGACACGAAGCCCGGTGAACGCCTTGTACAGGCCAAGAAACAGAAAAGTAGCGATAGAAATACTACTGTGGGTCCCGATACATTCGGCGGTCTATAATTTATAAATGCAATTTTTTTACATAACAATATTCTATGGAATTTGAACTTATTGCCAAGACCTTTCAGGGACTTGAGGAAGTGTTGGCTAAAGAGTTAGTTGACCTTGGTGCAAACAACATTCAGATTGGCCGTCGCATGGTTTCTTTCACTGGTGACCAGGAAATGATGTACCGTGCTAACTTTGCCTTGCGTACAGCCATTCGCGTTTTGAAACCCATCAAGCATTTCCGTGCTACAAGTGCAGACGAGGTTTATGAGGCAGTACAAAAAATAGATTGGTCTGAGTATCTCACCAATGATACTACGTTTGCTGTTGACAGCGTAGTGTTCAGTACCGAGTTTCGTCACTCAAAGTTCGTGGCTTACAAAGTAAAGGATGCTATTGTAGATCAGTTCCGTGAGAAGACGGGAAATCGTCCTAACATTCGTATTACCAATCCCGACATCCAACTTCACATCCATATTGCAGAGTATGATTGTACGCTTTCACTTGATTCCAGTGGTGAGAGTCTGCATCGTCGTGGCTATCGTACTCAGCAAGTTGAGGCTCCCTTGAATGAGGTACTGGCAGCTGGTATTATCCTAATGACAGGATGGAATGGCGAGACGGATTTCATCGATCCTATGTGTGGCAGCGGTACCTTCCCCATTGAGGCTGGCTTGATTGCTCGTAACATTGCTCCTGGTGTGTTCCGCAAAGGATATGCTTTTGAGAAATGGCCCGATTTCGATGCGGAACTTCTGGATCGAATCTATAATGATGACAGCCAGGAACGTGAGTTTACACACCATATTTATGGATATGATAATAATCGTCAGGCTGTTGAGATAGCAACGGGTAATGTGCGTGCTGCAGGTTTGAGCAAGGACATCGACATTAAGTTGCAAGACTTCAAGGATTTCACTCAACCAGAGAATAAAAGTATCATTATCACCAATCCTCCCTACGGCGAACGTATCTCTGCGCCCGACTTGTTGGGTTTATATAAGATGATTGGCGAGCGCTTAAAGCATGCTTTCGAGGGCAATGAGGCTTGGGTGTTGAGCTATCGTGAGGAATGCTTTGCACAAATTGGTTTGAAGCCATCTCTCAAGACTCCTTTGTATAATGGCTCTTTGGAATGCGAATTGCGTAAGTACCAATTGTTTAGTGGTAAATACAACGAGGCTCGTGCAGAAGGTGTTGAAGTGAAGAGCGAAGACGATAAAAAGCAAATGGCACAGAAGCGCCGCTTCAAGCAGAACCGCGACTTCAAAAAAGGGTTAGATGAGAAGGATGACCGTCGCTCGTTTGACCAACGCCGTCGCGATGCTGAGGATGAGCGTCGTCGTGATCAGGAAGAACATAATGGACGTTTCCGCCGTTCTTCTTTCCGCAAGGAAGAGGATGGTGAGGAGCGTGGCCGTTTCCGTGGCAAGCGTGACGGAGAACGTCGTTCGTTCAAGGGTAAGGACGGTGGTGACCGTCGTTCGTTCCGTGGTGGAAAAGACGGTGACCGTCGTTTTGGCCACAAGGGAGATGACCGTAAACCACGCAGAGGAGGTAAATTCAATAAAGGACGCTTTGATGATGAAGATTAAGTTGTGTCTTGCTGTAATTCTGATGGCAATGTGTACGACCGTTTCCGCTCAGAAGAATTTGACACTCAATGACGTGTTGGGTAGTGGTAATAACGCCCATAACCTGCGTCCTGAGAATCGATACACCCAGTGGTGGGGCAATACACTTGTTGAGACCACGCCAGATGAGGTCAAGAATCTCTTGACAGGTGAAACCATCGTCAGTGTGCAGCAAGTGCTTGCAGCCTTGCACTTGCAAGAAAAGGGTAGCATCAACGGACATTATCTGTCGTTCCCTTATGCCAATCAAACCATAGTGCGGGCTTCTTTAGGCCGCCGTTGCATAGAAGTCAATTTCAAGACCGGTACGGTAACCTTAGACTGTATGCTTCCCGAAGGTGCTGCCAATAGCGATTTCAACTTGGTGAGCAAGTACACCGCCTATACCATCCAAGGCAATCTGTATGTGATGGATGCAAAAGGCAATTCGCAGCAAGTTAGCAGAGATGGCAGTACCGATGGCTCAGACAACATCGTCTATGGAACCAGTGTACATCGTGACGAGTTTGGCATCACCAAGGGCACGTTCTGGAGTCCTGATGGCCAGCAACTTGCTTTCTATCGCATGGATCAAAGCATGGTGCCCAGCTATCCACAAGTCAATATATTCTCGCGTATCAGCGAAACTTATACCGACCATTATCCAATGGCTGGCGAGACAAGTCATCAGGTAAAAGTGGGCATCTACAACGTACAGACACAGAAGACTGTGTGGCTTGACCTTGAAGGTGCGTCCGATGACTATCATACCAATATCTCTTGGGCACCCGATGGAAAGACCATCTATGTCTTTGAGTTGAACCGCGACCAAAACGACATGCGCCTTGTGGCATACGATGCTGAGACTGGAAAAAGTCTGCACACTGTGTTGCAGGAGTGTGATGATAAGTATGTGGAGCCAATGAACGGACTTGATTTTTTGCCATGGGATGCCACAAAAGCCATAATGCAAAGTCAGCGTGATGGGTACAATCATCTGTATCTGCTCGACCTGAAAACTGATAAGCTGACGCAGATTACTTGTGGTAAATGGGTTGTGCAGAAGTTTGTTGGATTCAATACGAAGGACAAGACCATTATTTACCAAGGCAATGAGAGTGATCCACGTCGCAGTTGCATTTACAGCATTAGTGTGAAGGGTGGTAAGTTAACCCTTATAGGCGAAAATGATGGTGTACATAGTGCCGAACTTAGTGCTGATGGACAGCAAGTGTTGGATCGGTACACCTCGCCCACAGTGCCTCGCAGCATCAACTTGCTGAGCACCAAGACGGGTAAGGGCAAGAACCTCTTCACGGCTACCGATCGTTGGGCAGAACTGGGGTATAACATTCCTGAGATAACGAGTGGAAGCATCAAGGCTGCCGATGGTGTAACTGATCTTTACTATCGAATGGTAAAGCCCATTGACTTCGATCCCTCGAAGAAATATCCTACCGTCATCTACGTCTATGGCGGTCCGCACGCCCACAACGTGGAGGCCTCTTGGCACTGGGGCTTGCGTGGTTGGGAGGCTTATATGGCCACCAAGGGTTATCTGCTCTTTATTCTTGATAATCGCGGCAGTGAGTGGCGCGGCAAGGACTTCGAACAGGCCACTTTCCGTCAGTTGGGCGAGATTGAGATGCAAGACCAAATGGAAGGCGTGAAATATCTGAGGTCTTTGCCTTATGTGGATGCAGACCGCATGGGTGTGCATGGCTGGAGTTATGGCGGATTCATGACGACCAATTTGATGTGTTCATACCCTGATGTTTTCAAGGTCGGTGTGGCAGGTGGTCCTGTCATCGACTGGAAATATTATGAGGTAATGTATGGAGAGCGTTATATGGACACTCCTCAAACTAATCCAATGGGCTACGAAAAGTGCAGTTTGGTGAACAAGGCCAAAAACCTGAAAGGTCGTTTGCAGATTATATATGGTTATAATGACCCAACTTGTGTACCACAACATACGTTGTCGTTCATCAATGCCTGCGTGAATGCTAGTACACAACCAGACCTTTTTACCTATCCCGGTGAAGGCCATAATATGCGAGGAATCAAACAGATTCATTTGCATGAGAGGATTACAAGGTATTTTGAGGACTACCTCAAATAGTTCATAGTTCACAGTACATAGTTCATAGTTGGTACGTTGTTTTCAATTCCTTATTAAGAGTTTAACTGCGTCCAATTTGTTGAAAAAGATTAATAATAAGAAAAGACATGAAGATATTATTGTTAGGAAGCGGCGGCCGTGAGCACGCTTTAGCTTGGAAGATTTCGCAGAGTCCCAAAGTGGAGAAACTGTATGTTGCTCCTGGTAATGCAGGAACAGCAGGAATGGTTTGTGCAGGTTGCACATGCACTCCTCAATGTGTGTCTGAGAATGTAGCCATGAAGGCAGATGATTTCGATGCTATCAAGGCATTCGTGCTTGAAAAGTCTGTTAATATGGTTGTGGTGGGTCCCGAAGATCCATTGGTAAAGGGTGTTTACGACTATTTTGTCGCTGATGAGCAATTAAAGAACATTCCTGTCATTGGTCCTTCCAAGCAAGGTGCGGTACTTGAAGGCTCAAAGGATTTTGCCAAAGGTTTCATGCAGCGTCATAACATTCCCACTGCAGCATACCAAACCTTTACGAGTGAGACTTTAGAAGAAGGCAAGGCTTTCCTGAAGACATTGAAGGCTCCCTACGTGCTGAAGGCCGATGGTCTTTGCGCAGGTAAGGGTGTACTTATCCTTCCTACTCTTGAAGAGGCAGGGAAAGAACTTGAGGAGATGCTGGGCGGTATGTTTGGTGGAGCCAGCAGTCGTGTGGTCATCGAAGAGTTTATGAGCGGTATAGAGTGCAGCGTGTTTGTGCTTACTGATGGTAAGGACTATGTCATCTTGCCTGAGGCTAAGGACTACAAGCGTATTGGAGAGCACGATACTGGTTTGAACACTGGTGGAATGGGCTCGGTTAGTCCTGTTCCCTTTGCCGACAAGGAGTGGATGAAGAAGGTCGAGGATCGCATTATCCGTCCCACAGTAGATGGTCTGTCTGCAGAAAACATCGTGTACAAGGGATTCATCTTCTTCGGCCTGATCAATGTGGATGGTGAGCCTAAGGTTATTGAATACAATGTGCGTATGGGCGACCCCGAAACAGAGACTGTCATGCTTCGTATAAAGAGTGACTTGGTAGATTTGCTTGAGGGTGTAGCAACTCAGACTTTGAGTGAGAAGACCATCGAGTTTGATGATCGCAGCGCGGTTTGCGTGATGCTTGTAAGTGGAGGCTATCCTGAGGCATACGAGAAGGGATTCCCTATTTCTGGTATTGAGAATGTTGAAGGCAGCATCGTGTTCCATGCTGGTACCGCTTTGAAAGATGGAAACGTAGTGACGGCAGGTGGACGTGTCATTGCTGTGAGCAGCTATGGTAAAGACAAGGCCGAAGCTTTGCAGAAGAGTTTCCAGGAAGCACAAAAGATTCAGTTTGAGAAGAAGTATTTCCGTAGCGATATTGGAGCAGACTTGTAACAGACCTTCGGACGAATGAGAAAAGAGCGATTACAAAACCACATCTCGGGCAGTGTTTTCACATTGCCCGTATGTGCGTTTATAACTTGCGTGCTGTGGTGGTTTCCATTCACCAGTAGTACCGGTTCTTTGTTCGATCGTTTGAATTTCGACCAGTCTCATTTTGCATCATTAGCATTGGTAGCCCTTACTGCCTATGTGCTGATTGAGATGAACAATGTAAACATACTCATTAGGATACGAACCCGAATGGTATCGTCTATATGGCTCGTTTCTGCGGCAGTAATTGAATCTTTTCATAATTACTCTGCGGGACTTGTGGCAGCATTCTTTTTGGCTTTGGCATTTCACCTGAAGTTTTCCACGTACCAGCATCGTGATTGTCAGGCATCTACTTTCCATTATGCAGTTGCAATAGGTATAGCTAGTATATTTGTTCCATTCTGCGTGGCCTTGTTGCCTTTGTTTTTGTGGCATCAGACGTTTTTTCTGCGTAGTATGTCGTTACGTTCGTTATGTGCAGCCATTGTGGGTTTCCTTTTTCCGTGGATTCTTTGGGTGAGTTACTGTGTGTATAAGGAAGATTATACTTACCTGACAGAATGGGTGGGCCAACTTACTACCTATTATCCTATCCAGGTGTCCTCTTACGCACAACTCACTTACCATCAGATTGCCTCATGGGGGATTGTGTCCTTGTTTACATTTATTGGAGCCATTCATTATTTAAGCACAACTTATTATGATAAGATTCAAGTGCGAATGATGCTTTACTCCTTTGTCATCATTTTCTTCTTTGTCGAGGCATTTATTGCACTTCAACCTCAACATTTAGACGTGATGCTTCCCATGCTAATGGTGGCTGGAGCTCCTCTTATGGCACATTTTTATGCCCTTACGAAGTCGTGGTTTACCAGCTCCATTTTCGTTTTGTCGGTCATGGCATATATTGCTTTGGGGTATTTTAACCTGTTTAGTCAGATATAGGCTATGGATGGTTTTATAGACTTTCTTTTGCAAAATGGCTATATTGGCATGTTCATGGCGGCCTTCATTGCTGGTAGCGTGTTTCCTTTCAGCAGTGAACTGGTACTTGGTGCATTGCTGAAAATGGGTGAATTAGACCCGATGCTTCTTTTCATTTATGCCACTGTGGGTAATGTAGGAGGCAGTATGTTCAACTATGGAATTGGTCGATTGGGCAAGCCTTCGTGGAGAGAGAGACTGATGCCCAGGGATCCTTCTAAGCGGGAGCGCCAAGAACGCCTTATTCAAAAATATGGTGCGTGGGCAGGCGTACTTTGCTTTATTCCCATATTGGGTAGTGCCATTGCGGTGCTAATGGGCTATATGCGCTTTAACCCCTGGATATCACTCATAGCCATTTTCATAGGTAAGGCCACGCGTTATGCCATTCTCGTCTATGCGGTTTCTGCAATATAGAATTAGGTAACGACACCATAAATAATGTCAAAATACCTTAATTTCTTGCATTTGTGGAAGAATTGAACTAATTTTGCAATCTAAAAGCATACATAATAAAAACTAACAATAAAAAATGAAACGTTTCAGATTAGTAGACAACTTGATGGGTTGGCTTATTTTTGCTGTGGCTGCGTTTACGTATTGCAGTACCATCGAGCCAACGGCAAGTTTCTGGGATTGTCCTGAGTTCATCACTACAGGATTTAAGTTGGAGGTCGGTCATCCACCAGGCGCCCCCTTCTTTATGCTTACAGCAAATCTTTTTTCTCAGTTGGTAAGCAACCCTGATAGTGTGGCAATGATGGTTAACATAATGTCTGCCTTGTTCAGCGCGTTATGTATCATGTGTCTTTATTGGACAATTTCACATTTCACACGAAAATTGATTTGCCGTGAGCAGTATGCCAGCAATGGAAAGTTGGATGTGGAGATGACCACAGCGCAACTAATAACCACTCAAGCAAGTGCAACGGTGGGTGCCTTGGCATATTGCTGGAGTGATACTTTTTGGTTCTCTGCAGTCGAGGGTGAGGTGTATGCCTACTCTTCATTGTTCACAGCACTTGTAGTATGGTTGATGCTCAAGTGGGAAGATCATGCCGACGAACCTCACAGTGACCGCTGGCTTATCCTAATTGCCTATATGACAGGACTTAGTGTGGGCGTGCATTTGCTCAACTTGTTGTGCTTGCCTGCTTTGGTTCTTATCTATTACTATCGTAAATACCCAAATGCCAACCTCAAGGGGTCTCTCATGGCGCTTCTTATCAGTTTCGGCTTGATAGTTGTTGTGCTTTATGGCATTGTGCCTGGCATCGTCAAAGTGGGTGGCTGGTTTGAACTCTTGTTCGTCAATGGCATGGGCTTCAGTTTTAATACTGGTCTTATCGTCTATATCTTCCTTTTGGTCAGCGTTGTACTATGGGCCATCTGGGAGTCGAATAAAGGAAAGAGCAAGATGCGTGGCAATGTGGCTTACCTTCTCAGCGTGGGCATGCTTGGAATTCCTTTCTTTGGACATGGCACTTCAAGCGTAGTCTATGGCATTTTGTTGCTTGGTGTTTTGGCAGTTTGCCTTTGGTGGGGTAATCTTGTAACAGCCCGCTTTAAAAACACTTCTCTGCTTTGTATGCTTACCATAATGATTGGTTACAGTTCGTATGCAGTCATTGTGATCCGCAGTAGTGCCAACACACCTATGGACCAGAACTCCCCTGAGGATATTTTCACCCTTGGTCAGTATCTCAGCCGTGAGCAGTATGGTGAGCGTCCCTTGTTCTTCGGACAGGTTTACAACTCGCCCTTGGAGTGGGATGCCAATGGTAATCCTGTAAGTTCAGAAGGTGGTGCTGTTTATCAGCGCAAGGAGAAAGCATCACCTGACGAGCCTGACCGTTATGAGGTAGTGCGTCATGACATCGACTACAAGTACCAGGTCAATATGCTTTTCCCTCGTATGTATAGTGATCGCCATCAAGGTGCTTATGAGAGTTTGTTGGGTGGCATTGAAGGACGCATGGTAACTGTGACTGAGCGTGACGGCTCGACACATCAGCTTAAGGTTCCCACTTTCTGGGAGAATCTTAAGTTCTTCTTCAGCTACCAGATTAACTACATGTATATGCGTTATTTCATGTGGAACTTCGCCGGTCGCCAAAATGACATTCAGGGTAATGGTGAGTTAGAGCATGGCAACTGGCTTACGGGTATATCCTTCATTGACAACGCTCGTCTGGGAGATCAAGATATGCTTCCTGATGATTTGAAGAACAACAAGGGACACAATGTGTATTATTGCTTGCCTTTGATACTTGGTCTTATTGGTTTGTTCTGGCAAATCATGCGTAGTCAGGAGAGCGTAAAACAGTTCTGGGTGGTTTTCTTCCTGTTCTTCATGACAGGTCTGGCAATCGTCATCTACCTGAACCAAACTCCCCAACAGCCTCGTGAACGTGACTATGCTTATGCCGGTTCGTTCTACGCGTTTGCCATCTGGATCGGTTTGGGCGTAGCGGCCATTACCGACTACCTTAATAAGCTCTTAAAGAAAAAGCCCATGGTGGCTGCTATTGTACCTGCTATTTGTGTGGCAGTTCCTATTCAAATGGCAGCACAAAACTGGGACGACCACGATCGTAGTGACCGTTATATGTGTCGTGACTTTGGCCAGAACTACCTTATGTCGCTTAGTGAGAAGGGTAACCCCATCATCTTCACTAACGGTGATAATGATACCTTCCCTCTTTGGTACAATCAGGAAACTGAAGGTTTCCGTACTGATGCTCGTGTTTGCAATCTTTCTTATCTGCAGACAGATTGGTACATTGACCAGATGAAGCGTCCTGCTTACGACTCACCCAGCGTGCCTATCTCATGGAAGCGTTTGCAGTATGTCTCTGGCACCAATGAAGGTATATACGTTTATCCTGGTGTCCTTGACGATGTACTCAAACAGTTGAACGACATGGGCTTCAGCGAGGAACGTATGCGTCAGACCTTCGGTGACAATCCTTATGACCTCCGCAATATTATGGATAAGTGGGTACTTAATAATGATCCCGACCTCAATGATATCAAGCGTACTTTGCAGCTTGTTGACGAGACGGGTGAGCCTTTGCCCATTATTCCTACAGATAGCATTACCTTCAAGGTCGATGCCGAGGCTGTAAAGAAGAGTGGCATGATGGTTGCTGCCGATAGCATTCCCGAGCAGATGAATCTCTCGCTTAAGGGACGTCGTGTCATCTACAAGAGTGAAATGATGATGTACGATATGTTGGCAGGCTGTAATTGGGAACGTCCCATGTACGTAGCCGTTACAGTAGGCAGCGAGAACTATGGCTCGTTGGGCGACAATTTCGTACAGGAGGGCTTGGCTTATCGTATTACTCCTTTCAACACAAAGGCTTCGGGTAAGCGTCTCGATGCAGAGAAGATGTACGATAACCTGATGAACAAGTTCAAATATGGTGGTCTTGAGAAGACTGGAATCTATATCGACGAGACTGTGATGCGTATGTGCAAGACTCATCGTCGCATGTTCTCTCAGCTTGTGCAGCAACTCGTCAAGGAGGGTAAGCTTGATAAAACTGCCAAGTTGCTGGCCAAGTGTGAGGAGGTAATACCTGCTTACAATGTTCCTCATAGCTATGATAGTGGTAGTGTGGATCTGGCTAATGCATGGTTTGCCATTGGCAAGAAGGCAGAGGGAGAGAAGATTCTGACGGCCATTATCGATAATCTTCGTCAGTATGTCGATTGGTATCTCTCGTTGGATGACAACTTCTTTATCGGAAGTTCCGATGAGTGTCGTTATTATATGTATCAGTATAGTGCAGCCATCGATGCCCTTGAGAAGTCGGGTTCTGACAAGTTCAAGGAACACAATGCTGCATTTGAGATGCGTTACGACTCTATGGCACAACGCCTTGTTCGTTTGAAGTTGATTGATTAAAGAAAAGAATATTCAGTTCTCCAAGCAAGGACGTACTACTTTTCGGTTTCTTCTAAGAATTGTTAGTGAGATCCGTTTTGTGGGCATTCGTTTGTGGTAACTGATAACCTTTTAATCAAATAAGAATGTTTATCGAGCAACCGGCAATATACCTTCGATGGCTTTATCCAAAAGCTATTTGGAGGATGGATCATCGTCAGAGGGCAGTTTATCTGACCTTTGACGATGGCCCTATTCCTGAGGCTACCCCTTTCATTCTTGACACGCTTGACCGTTTCGGTATCAAAGCCACTTTTTTTATGGTGGGCGACAATGCACGCAAGTACCCTCATCTCCTTGAAGAGGTGCGTCGTCACGGTCATCGTATCGGCAACCACACTTTCAACCATATTGGAGGTTTTAAGTGGTGGAGTTGGAAGTACCTCAAGAATGCCGAGCAAGCTAATGAATTGCTTCATACTGACCTTTTTCGTCCACCTCATGGCTGGATGAAACCTTCGCAGTATGAGCGTCTAAGACGTCACTATCGTATTATTATGTGGGATCTTGTGACGCGTGACTACAGTAAATGGATGACTCCTGAGGGCATTGTTGAAAATGTGAAGAAATATGCCCGTAATGGCAGTATCATCACCTTCCATGATTCTTTGAAAAGCATTGAGAAGCTTAAAAGTGCCCTTCCAGAATCTATCGAGTGGCTTAAAGAGCAAGGATATGAGTTCAAAGTGTTTGAATAGTGGGAATTAGTTTGAAAATTGATATTCTATGAAAAAAATATTAGTATTATGCCTGTCTGCTTTCGCACTTGCATCTTGCGGTGGTTCGCAGAAAAGTGATGATTCTGCCAATGATTCTGTTTCTACTTCGAAAAATCTCACAGAAAAGTCGGAAGGTAATAATGAACAAGGTGAAGATAATTACGCCATCTGGCAAATGGATAGTACTAAAGAGGTAAACTTTTTCACCTATGACCTTGCTGCTATGGAGGTGCGTGGACACGTTAGCAAGATAGAATTCTCTTTAAATGGTCTCGTAGTGAAATTCGACAAGAATGGACATCTTACTTCCTATGTCGATGAATCAAGCAGTTTTCAGTTTGGCTATAATGACGACGGTTGTCTTAGCGTTTATGCTGTAGGTGCCGGGTCTTCTACTTATTCAATTAATCCAGAAACTGATCTCCTTGCTTGCTATAGTGGCGGTGAGGGTGCCTATTCCTGGATCAACAATTACAGCTATGATGACAAAGGCAACCTTATCGAAATTGAATACAACCTCTACGATAATGCAGAGAACAGCCAAGAAACATCGGTGGCCAAGGTTAAGGTGATTGCTGCCGACTCTCATGGCAATTGGATTAAACGTAAAGTGGGCGACACCGTTCATACCCGTACAATCTCCTACTATCCCAATCCTTTAGGAGGTGATGAAGGCGCTTCTTCTGCCCGAAACGATATCAATCCTCTTGTGGATAAGTGTACTTTTATGGGTGCTATCGGTGGTGAGAAGAACTCCACTCTTAGCCTTGAAAATGGTACAGGAGCTTATTCCGTAAAAGGTGGTGAACGCATTGTTTATGCAGAGCGATTTTCTCCTTCAACGGGCCAGCTTGTCTTGGGTGCCTACCACAAGAATAAAGGCAATTCGATTGGTATGTTCGACGGCACTTTCAAAAATGGTGTTTACAAGGGAGTCTTTGAAAACCACAATGGTGGAAAGGTAGATTTTGAACTGGTATTGAAATAAACCGTTGTTTCATGTCTTTTTGAATATGCTTTTTTATTGAGACCGTCTCAATGAAATGGAACTATTGTTGTCTGTAGGTTGATGGATAACGTAATAGTTTACAGTATGGTGGTTCACTACAATTATGGCTTTGTCTATAATGCAGGTTGAGAAATCGAATGAATCTTCTTTCGTCTTGTCGTCAAAGGATTTGCGTGTTGTAGGAGAGTCCTTAGGCTTTCTTGTCGGCATATCCCTTGCATCTCCTGTCGATGATGCCTATGCCCAAGCTTACCGCAAGTGGTTAGAGGGTGGCTGTCATGCTGAAATGCACTACCTTGAAAACTATTTCGAGAAGCGTATGGATCCTCGCCTTCTGGTACCTGGTACGCGAAGCATTATTAGTGTGGCCATGAACTACTATCCAGCTTGTGCAGCACTGGGAATAGCCTGGTATGCACAAGGAAAGGACTATCATGACATTATGCGTCAACGTATGACCGAACTCATGGAACGGTTTGGTTTGCATGGCCGGTGTTTCGTTGATACGGCTCCTGTGCCCGAACGCTATTGGGCTCAAAGAGGTGGGTTGGGGTGGATTGGCAAACACTCGCAACTTGTTGTGCCAGGTATGGGCAGTACCTTTTTCCTTGGAGAGATTTTTGCTGAGGAAGAGTTTGATGAATATGGAACTCCCATAAGTTCAAAATGTGGGAAATGCAACAGGTGCGTTGAAGCGTGTCCTACAGGGGCCTTGCTTGGTACATTCGATGCCCGTAAATGCTTGTCGTATCTTACTATCGAGAATCGAGGCGAATTGCCACAATGGGCAGTTTGTAAGATGGGTGATACTTTCTATGGCTGTGATCGCTGTCTAAAGGCATGCCCTCATCTGCATACTCTTCCCACCTCCGAACCTCTCTTGCAGCCAAGTGACGAATTGCTCAGCATGACACACTCCGATTGGCAACAGCTGACGCGTGAACAATACCAACACCTGTTTAAAGGCTCTGCCGTAAAACGTGCAAAATACGAAGGACTAATACGAAATATTCAGGGAATTGCTATGCGCAGTTTGCAAAATAAGACAAATGCAGGTGACGAAAGCGAAAAAAAGAGGTAATCGTTTCGCCGTTTCGAAATAATATACTATCTTTGTAACGTCTAAAACAAGGCGAAATTTGAAATTGGATTAAGTTCAATGTTCAGAATTTGTAAAAATGTAAAATATAATTGTTTATTAATCACTTAATATTTTAAACCAATGGCAACATTAGATTTGACTAAGTATGGCATCACTGGTTCAACCGTGATTGCCCACAATCCTTCTTACGAGGTATTGTTCGCAGAGGAGACCAAGGCTGGTCTCGAGGGTTATGAGGTAGGTCAGAACACCGAGCTCGACGCTGTAAACGTAATGACTGGTATCTACACCGGCCGTTCACCCAAGGACAAGTACATCGTAATGGATCAGAACTCAAAGGACACTGTATGGTGGACCAGCGAGGGTTATAAGAACGACAACCACCCCATGACCGAGGAGGTTTGGGCTACCGTTAAGGACTTGGCAGTTAAGGAACTCTGCAACAAGAACCTCTACGTAGTAGATGCATTCTGCGGTGCTAACAAGGATACCCGTATGGCTGTTCGCTTCATCGTTGAGGTAGCATGGCAGGCACACTTCGTAACCAACATGTTCATCCAGCCCACCGCTGAGGAGTTGGAGAACTTCGAGCCTAACTTCGTTATCTACAACGCTTCTAAGGCTAAGGTTGCTAACTACGCTGAGCTCGGTTTGAACTCAGAAACTTGCGTTGCTTTCAACGTTACCAGCCGTGAGCAGGTTATCATCAACACATGGTACGGTGGTGAGATGAAGAAGGGTATGTTCTCAATGATGAACTACTATCTTCCCCTCCAGGGCATCGCTTCTATGCACTGCTCTGCTAACTGTAACATGGATGGTGAGGAGACCGCTATCTTCTTCGGTCTTTCTGGTACCGGCAAGACCACTCTGTCAACCGATCCTAAGCGTCGCCTTATCGGTGATGACGAGCACGGATGGGACGACAACGGCGTCTTCAACTTCGAGGGTGGTTGCTATGCAAA
The DNA here is from genome assembly GCA_024401185.1 of Bacteroidaceae bacterium. Taxonomy (GTDB): domain Bacteria; phylum Bacteroidota; class Bacteroidia; order Bacteroidales; family Bacteroidaceae; genus Physcousia. The sequence goes on from JAKSLO010000008.1 coordinate 43,660, forward strand.
GGTTATCGGCCTGAGCAAGGAGAACGAGCCCGACATCTACGGTGCTATCAAGCGCAACGCTCTTCTGGAGAACGTAACCGTAGCTGCTGATGGTAAGATCGACTTCAACGATAAGAGCGTAACCGAGAACACTCGTGTTTCTTATCCCATCAACCACATCAACAACATCCAGCCCGGTTCTTCAGCTCCCGCTGCTAAGAACGTTATCTTCCTGTCAGCTGATGCATTCGGCGTATTGCCTCCCGTATCAATCCTGACTCCCGAGCAGACTCAGTACTACTTCCTGAGTGGTTTCACCGCTAAGTTGGCAGGTACCGAGCGCGGTATCACCGAGCCCACTCCCACCTTCTCAGCTTGCTTCGGTCAGGCATTCCTCGAGTTGCACCCCACAAAGTACGCTCAGGAGTTGGTTAAGAAGATGAACGCTAACGGTGCTAAGGCATACTTGGTTAACACTGGTTGGAACGGTACTGGCAAGCGTATCTCTATCCCCGATACTCGTGGTATCATCGACGCTATCCTCGACGGTTCTATCCTGAAGGCTGAGACCAAGA